>JAITAT010000115.1 GCA_031283975.1 Synergistaceae bacterium | reverse complement strand
GGTACACGTCGCCATCGTCCGGCCGTTGGTCACCAAAAAAACGCGCAAGCCTTCTTTCGTACCGGCTTCCGGCGTTATTTCGTCCACTATGCCCGCAACTGTCTCCAGTGCCCCGTCTCCGATCCCGGAAACCAATCCCAACAATTTTATATAACGGCCGAAATCGTCCCATTTAGGAGGCTCCAGCGCGACCACGCTCATACCAAAAGTTTCAAGCGCGTTGTAGAAAAAACCTCGCGACCGAGCCATCATCGGCCTGGTCAGAACCACATCGGGTTCCAGCGCGGCCAACTGTTCTATGCCCGGTTTCGCGCCAAGGACGGGGACGGACAATTCAAAATCGCCGGCTTCATGTCCTACCGCGACGATGAGATCGCGAGCGCCTATGGCTATGAGGTTTTCCGTGTGCCCGGCGTAAAGCGAGACGATGCGCGGCGACGCCTTACCCGCACCGATAGGTTTACCCATATCATCCGTGAAGCGCGCAGGCGCGTCCCCTCGGACGTCGGATGGCTCGCCGCGCCCGGCTGATACAAGCGTAAACGCCATTATCAGTATAACCCTTAACATTTTTTCTCGCCAGATGGCGCGACGCTTTAATATTTTCGACACTTTCAACAGGAAACCTCCAAAGTTATGCTCATTTGGTGGACAACTTTGTGGAAAATATCATCCCGGCCTTCCGAAGAGGGCCGGGGATAAATCTACTGCTTCGCGCCGTCCCACGCCTCGCGCAGCTTGTCCAAAAGCAGATTTTGCACGGCTTTATTCTGGCCGAGGCCCGACAGTACCGGCGTCACTTTATAACCGGCTTGCCCAAGCGTGGATTTCCACGAATCGGGCTCGTCTCCCGCCAGGTCGTTATGGGCATGATCGCCGGCCACCAACATAGCCGGAGCGAGCCATATGTTTTTGACTTTAGACGCCTTCAGCCTCGCGAGTACGTCGTCGTATGACGGCAGACCCTCGATCGTCCCGACGAAAAAATTTGGGGAACGCCGCCACAACGCCATCTGAAGCGCGCTGTAAGCCGCGTCGGCAAAGTGATGAGTGCCGTGTCCCACGAAAATCACCGCTCCCCCTTTGGCCTGTTCCGCGTAAGTATCGGTGATGACGCCGGCCAGACGCTCGAAATCGCGCGCGCTCGACAGCAGGGGCGACGACAGGCCGATAAAGCGGAAGCCGGCCTTAGGCGCGCTTGCGCCGATCTCCCTGAACCCGTCCACAACGGATGCCAGATCATCATATTCCTCGCCCGGAATTATATGGGTGGAAAGCACCACTACATCCGTAAAGCCCTCATAAGCCATTTTCGCAAGGGCCACGGCGGGTTCGTCGACCGTTCGGTTCTGTTCTCTCGCCAGTTTGCGCATGATGATGCGCGACGTATAGGATACCCTCGTCTCCACACCGGGGTACGCGGCCTTCACCGCGTCAGCCACGGCATTTATCGCGGCTTCGCCTTCCGGCATGCTGCTGCCGAAGGAAGCTATCAATATTCCCTTCTTGGGATTATCCACAGGCTCGCCCGAAGGAAACGCTACCGACACGACAGCCGGCAGCAACACCATTGCGGCGGTCAAGCATACGAACGCCAACAGTTTCGACTTCAACACATATACCCCCTTCTATGTTTCGGATCAGCATGGCCGCGTTCATACCATACGCATGAGAGCGTTCACGCATGCGGCGCACAGACCGGAACCACCTCTTGGCCCACGCATCGTTATCGAAGATATGCCCGATCCGGCAAGCAGCGCCTTGCTTTCGGCTGCGCCGACAAAACCCACCGGCATTCCACAGACGAAATCCACCGCGGCGCCCTGTTTTACCAACTCCAACAGACGAAACAGGGCGGTTGGGGCGTTTCCGAAGGCAAAAATCCGCACGCCCTCTTCGACAGCCCTGTCGACGGACGCCATGGCGCGCGTAACGTGTAACCGTTCCGACGCGGCTTTGACGGAATCGTCGTGAATATACGACCTTGGTTCCAGTTTCAGTCGTTCGCACTCTCCGCGCGAGATGCCCGACCTGAGCATCTCGACATCGCAGAAAATCACGCCTCCGCGGGAAAAAGCGCTTCGCGCCGCATTTATCGCGTCGTTTCCAGCTTCGAGAAGCAGCGCCAGGGAAAAATCAGCGCCCGCGTGGACCACGCGAACAGCTATGTCAAACAGCCGCGGGTCTATCGCGTAACACGACAGGGTTTGCCTGATTATCTCAAAGCTGCGTTCCTCGATACCGGAGGGTTCACGTTCGTATGATCCGCCAATGCCGTACAATATTAATCCCCCTTTCGTCGAAAAAGGACGCCCCATTGAATCGCTTCAATTGGACGCCCCTCATGGCGGAGTCGAATCGACCCTCCCATAACAGCGGCGCCCGCCCGCGCGGGCATAATACCGCGAATGTCCTCAGCCGGGCAGGTTTCCTGGCTCTCCTTCATCCTACTTCCGCGCCTTCCCAAAATTTCTCTCAAATCTCAGTGGCGTACTGCGGGTTCGTCAGGAGTACAGTGGCGGGGCCGCTCCGGCTACATTTCCGGATTCCCTTCGCTCAGCTGGGGTATGAATCGCTGTTTCAAATTATAACGCAATTACGCATCATTGCATATACGCGTATGCGGCCTCGATTGCCTTTATCAAGCGGAACAGCGTTTCGTTCACGGAGACGCTCACGCCGTGTTTGTTCCCAAGTTCGGCCAGCGCGCCTCCAAAGGTGTCCGCCTCAGTCTTGCGGCGCGCCTCGACGTCCTGGCACATCGAGGTTTTTCCGCCGGGGGAGAGCCCGTCGAGCGCCGCTAAAGCGTGCGCTATGTCTTCCTCCGTCAGAGCGGCTCCCTCTTTCAATGCGATGAGCCTGGCTTCTTCCATGGCCGCGCGGACAACCGCCCGCGCCTCCGGAACTTTCTGAATAGTCCCGTAAGGACACCGGAGAACCGCCGACGTCTGATTCACTCCGGCATTGAGCATAAATTTCCTCCACAACGAACGTTTCATGTCCTCGTGGATTTCATACGGGACGCCGGCGCGTTCGAAAAACTCCTTGACCAGCAGGACATTGCGCGAATAAGCGCCCTCTTTATTTACGGCCTCGCCGAACTGTATCGCGCCCAACGACGAATATACCGTGCGGTCCTCCTCACGGGTGGCGTCAAGTCCCATGACGATGCTGAACAGAACTCTGTCCTCGCCGTAAGTTTCGGCGATGAGCCCCTCGCTCGTGATACCGTTCAGCATCGACATTATTATCGTCTCCGGCCCGATCTGATTTCTCGCGTCGCTCATGGCTTCCGCGAGGTGATAATTTTTCACAGCGAATATCACGAGATCCGCCACGTTCGACTCGTCAGGCTCTGACACGGGGAAAAAATATTTTTTCCCGTTGACACAGATGCCGGCCCGTATGCGGGAAGCCCTGCCGCCGGAAGCTATGACCCGAATGCCGCCCGTCGGTATGTTTTCGGAAATACGGGAAAGATACGAAGCGCCTACCGCTCCCAGCCCGACGAACGCGACCGTCTTTATTCTGTCCATTCCGATCCGCCTCCTTCTATAAATACAGTTATGTACCCTCGCGCAATATCTCCAGATACGCTTGATAAGTAAATGTCCGGTTACGCCGCTTATCCGATAACCGGACTAAAATACCGAGCCGACAGAGGCGTTCGATGGCGGCATTGACAGTTTTAAAGGTCGCCCCCAACGCGCTCGCCGTTTTTCGAGTTTCGATAATTGGGTTTTGCTCCAAATACGCAAACAGCCGCGATGCGGTTTTGCTGGCGCGGCCCAATCCTGAAATCAAAGCGATGTTTTCCTCATGAAGCGCGGCCAGCTTATCAATCGTCTCCGCGGCATCCTGAGCGGACTGGTCAATCGCCCGGACAAAAAACTTCACCCATTGCTCATAGTTCCCGCTTTGGCGCACTTCGCTTAAACGATCGTAATATTCAACTCGGTTTTTTTTAAGAAAGTAAGAGATATACAGCGCGGGAGTTTTTAAAAGACCTTTTTCGAGCAGAAAAAGCGTGATCAGCAAACGCCCGACGCGTCCATTGCCATCGAGAAACGGGTGAATGGTCTCAAACTGATAATGAATCAGCGCGGCGCGAACCAGTATATCCAGATCGTCGTCGGCGTTGATATATTTTTCCAGATCAGACATCGCCTCAATCATTTCCTCGGGAGCCGGCGGGATATAGCTGGCGTTTTTTAGGGCGCTGCCGTAACCGCCGAGCCAATTTTGCGAATGGCGAAACTGGCCGGGGGTTTTTTCCTGGCCGCGTACTCCGGTCATCAAGACCGCGTGCGTCTCTTTAATGAGACGGTTGGAAAGCGGCAGCGCCGAAAGCCGGGCAATGGCAAACTCGGTGGCTTTAATGTAATTGATAACCTCTGCCACGTCCCGATTAGCGTTTTGCTCCAAAAACGGATCCAAAACATCTTCCAGTGTCGCCTGTGTCCCTTCGATCTGGGAAGAGAGCAGGGCTTCCTTGCGCACGTATTGGGAAATAAAGAGGTTGACGTTGGGAATTCTGGCGCCAAGCTGGGAAAGCACGGCCAATCGCCGGTTAGCCCGAATTAGCAAGCGCACAGTTTCACTGTCCAGCGCGACAGGAGACGTCGGGGGCAGCGGCGACGGAACGAATGATTGATACGCCGCCTCCCCGGACAAGTTGGTTTTCCATTTTCCGGCTCTTGCAGCCAGATTTTTTCCCCCGCTCGAAAGTATCATCGCTCCCTGATTATACCACGCTTATTTTACTTTCATCGCCAAAAATAAAATAATGAGATGTTAAAGCGCCCGCTATTTTACTTTAAGATTTTCGTCCACGCGAATGGTTATACTCGTAGCAGCTATGTTTCTCACCTTTCAGCGCTAATGTCCATGCGCTAAATACTCCCTGGGAGTTTTAATAAACGGAACTCGCGGATAATGTTTAAGATTGACGGTAATTAGACAGGCGCCAAGTGCTAAAGCAACCTCGTAAAACTTTCGGTCGGCTTCATCGGCGAAAACAACATCATTGCGCTCCGCGATGACCAATAGGCCTTTAGCCAGCAAAATATCAAGCAACCGGTTAGTCTTTCGTAAATCGAAATGAAATTTAGGCCGAGTTAAAATTGGAGAGAATTGGTCGTTATCGCCATCCAGGGCATACGCATCTTCTCGTTTTTTGTTAAACTGACCACAAAGCGGCGATCGGCGCCGCCCATATCTCATCGCCAAAAGGAAGAGCCGTGTCGCCCGCGTAAAGAGCCAGTCCAATAAACGGCCGATCCAATTTCATGTTGTTCTTAAACCATTTGAGGTGTTTAGTGTCTTCGCTTTTTGCGGTGCGAGCGCTTTTCACTTCAATGCCATAAATACACTCAGGGGTTTTGACAATTAGATCAATCTCGCGTTGTTTGGCGTCTCGATAATGAAATATTTCCCACGGGCGATGAAGGTCAACTATCGCGGCAATTTGATTATAGACAAACGTTTCAATGAGCTTGCCGGATTGATCGTTATTTTCCATGATCTTATCAGGTTCAAAGTTGAGCATACTAGCCATAAACCCCGCGTCGGCACAGTAGATTTTGCTTTGTTTCCCCACACGTTTATAATCCGTATCCGACCAAGCGGGAATCTCATCGAATAAATACAACGCCATCAGGGTATTGAGGTATGTATCCAGGGTGACGTTGCTAATTTTCAGAGCGGCGGCGATGGAATCTTTGTTGAGGTATTTGCCTGACCAAGCGGCAAGTATGGTAATCAACTTTTTTAGCCGATCCGCCTTTCTGATGTTTTTTATCTCTTTGAGGTCTCTTTCCAGCAAAACATCGCGGTAATCGGTATGCCAAATCAAGCGGTCGGTGCTGTTTTTCCTTTGCGCTTCAGGATACCCCCCGGCAAGCGCTAAATCAAAGATATCTTTTTTGTCGCAATTGTCAAAGCGTGCCGGCCAAGATTTAGACCGGGCCATTTCAAAAAATAACGGCTGAGATTTTAACATTTCTCCGACGGTCAACGTTCG
>JAITAT010000086.1 GCA_031283975.1 Synergistaceae bacterium | reverse complement strand
TTGACTTCGACGTTGAATTCCCGCCGGAGCCTGTCGACTATGATATCCAGGTGAAGCTCGCCCATGCCGGCGATTATCGTCTGCCCACTCTCCTCGTTCACCGAAACCCTGAATGTGGGGTCTTCTTCCGACAGGGATTCCAATCCTTTGGCAAGCTTTATCTGATCGGCTTTGCTCATCGGCTCGACCGCGAGGTCGATGACCGGCTCCGGGAATACGAGGTTCTCCAGCATGACCGGATTGTTCTCCATGCAGAGCGTGTCGCCCGTGCGCACTTGCTTGAGACCAGGAATGGCGACGATCATCCCCGCCGTGGCGGATTCCATCTCCTCGCGTTTGTTGGCGTGCATGCGCAGGATGCGCCCCACGCGCTCGCGTTTTCCGGAACCGACGTTATAGACCGTCGTCCCGTTCGTTATCCTGCCGGCGTAAACCCGGCAGAAAGCGAGACGTCCCACAAACGGATCGACCATTATCTTAAAGGCCAGGGCCGCAAACGGCGCGTCCTCGTCGGGGACGACAGACACTTCACGCTCGGGATTATCCGGATCCACCCCGTGAAGCGGAGGAAGGTCGAGCGGGCTGGGGAGATAATTCACCACCGCGTCCAGAAGAGGCTGCACGCCTTTGTTCTTGAAGGCGGAGCCGCACAGTACCGGCACGATATCGAGCGATACGGTGTTTTTGCGAAGGGCACTCTTTATGAGACCGGCCGGGACTTCGGATCCATCCAGAAACAACCGCATTATTTCGTCGTCGAAATCAGCGAGGGCCTCTATCATCGAATCGCGGGCGGCGCGCGCGTCCTCGGTGAGCTGAGGAGGCACGTCGGCCACCCTGAACTCCTGGCCGAGGTCGTCCTCGTATACTATCGCCGTGAACGCCACGAGGTCGACCATGCCCACGAAACCGTCCTCAACGCCGATCGGTATCTGTATGGGCACGGCCCGCGCCCCCAGTCTTTCTTTCATTTCGCCGACGACGTTCATAAAATCGGCTCCCACGCGATCCATTTTGTTTATGAACGCGACTCGCGGCACCCGGTATTTGTCGGCCTGACGCCATACCGTTTCAGACTGCGGCTCGACTCCGCCGACCGCGCAGAAAACCGATACGGCGCCGTCAAGCACTCTCATCGAGCGCTCGACCTCGACTGTAAAGTCCACATGCCCGGGCGTATCAATAATATTGACGATAAAATCCCCCCAGTGACACGTCGTGGCGGCGCTCGTAATCGTGATGCCGCGCTCGCGCTCCTGTTCCATCCAGTCCATCGTAGCCGCGCCTTCATGAACTTCACCGAGTTTGTGTTTCCGCCCGGTATAGAACAGTATCCGCTCCGTCGTCGTGGTCTTTCCAGCGTCGATGTGCGCGGCTATGCCTATGTTTCGTATTGTCGCCAGATCAATTTTTTCCATGATACCCGTTCTTCATTCGTTCGTTTAGACCGCCTCGAAATATTTTCCGGTAATTCAGCCGTTACCAGCGGTAATGCGCGAACGCTTTGTTCGCTTCCGCCATGCGGTGTGTGTCCTCGCGTTTTTTGACCGATCCGCCCTCGCCTCTGCACGCGTCGGCAAGTTCGCGCGCCAGCCGCTCGACCATTGGAATACCTTTGCGTGAGCGCGAATACTGGATTATCCAGCGGATCGCCAGGGCCTGCGCTCTGTCCTCGCGAATCTCGACGGGCACTTGATACGTGGCCCCGCCGACTCGTCTGGGCCGGACTTCTATCTGGGGCCTGACGTTGCTCATGGCTTTCTCGTATACTTCGGTCGGTTCTATGTTGAGCCGCGAGGCGGCGATTTCCAGCGCGCCGTACATAATTCCCTCCGCGGTGCTCTTTTTGCCGTCGAGCATCAGGCAGTTCACGAATTTAGCTATCGATGAGTTGAAATAAACCGCGTCGGGAGGAGTAATCCTCGGCTTTATTTTTCCTTTACGAGGCATCGTTCATGCTCCTCTCTTACTTTTTAGGCGTACGCGCGCCGTACTTCGAGCGGCTCTGCTTACGGTTTTCAACGCCGCCGCAGTCCAATGTCCCGCGGATAATGTGATAACGGACGCCGGGCAGGTCCTTGACGCGGCCGCCGCGAACCAGCACGACGGAGTGCTCCTGGAGATTGTGTCCCGTGCCCGGAATATAGGCCGTGACTTCTATGCCGTTCGTCAGGCGTACTCGGGCGACCTTGCGAAGAGCCGAGTTCGGCTTCTTGGGGGTCACCGTGTAAACGCGCGTGCAAACGCCTCTGCGCTGCGGGTTTTCCTGAAGGGCGGGCGCCGTGGAACGAGTCCTCTTATCATGCCGTCCGTGTCTTATAAGTTGAGCGATGCTTGGCAAAGTGCCTCCTCCTTCTTATATCTTCGCTTTAAATTTTATTCAGCCCGGCAAACCACACCGCGCGAAAAGTCACAAGAATATTGCTCCGCCGGGCACTATACCGCCCGAGGAGCAAAGCGAAAGTAATCATACCAGTGCTCCCCCACGCTGTCAATACTGATTTCACAACTGATTTCACAAAAGAGATGCCGAATCAACTCGACGTGGGGCGGAACGGTTGTTGACATGGTGCGCTCATCGGAGTACCTTAAGATATACCGTGACGAGAATACACCGGACTATGTTCTCGGCACGACCGGCACGACGCTTCTCAAAGGGCTGAACGAGCCGCGGGGCGTGTTCCCGGATGAACTTTTGAATGTGTGCGGTAATGGTTTACTGTGCGCTTTCAACGTGAAAACGTTGGGCGTGGAGCGGGGGTTAGGGATGGAGCGGGCGGACATAGGGCGGATGTTCTTCATTTTGGAGAGCGGCGCCGACTTTGAAGCGGCAAAACAGATGAAAGCGTACATGCGGGATCAATTCAGCTTTCTCGGTATCGCGACTCCGAGACGGAGGAAGTTCTGCGAGGATTTTCTGCGCGCCGCCGCAAGCCAGGAGATGGACTGGCGTTTTGTCGAACAGTGCTGGGCGAGAACCCATCGCGAGTTTCAATATCTGGGCGTCGACTACCTCGGCGTTATGAAGGACAAACTCAGTCCGCCCGACATCCCGAAACTCGAAAGGATTGCCGTAGCGAAATCGTGGTGGGATACGATAGACGGACTGGATCGCGTAGTCGGGCATATCGCTCTGGCTTACCCCGAGACGAATGAGGTCATCCTCGAGTGGAGCGCCGGAGAGAACGTCTGGCTGCGCCGGATAGCCATCGACCACCAGCTCGCGCGCAAGGAAATGACCGATACGGCTCTGCTTGAGCGCGTCATCCTGAACAACCTCGGTCAGAAGGAATTTTTCATAAATAAAGCCATAGGCTGGAGTTTGCGCGAATACAGCAAAACCAATCCGGCGTGGGTGAAGGATTTTATCGAGCGAAACGAAAAAGGTCTCTCACGCCTGTCGGTTCGGGAAGCGAGCAAACACCTGACCCGCGCGGAACCAGAGCCGAAACTGGCTTGAACGCGTTCCCCGGCGCCCGTCCGGCGCGGGTTTTATATCGGCGCGGACGGCTAAACGTTTTTATTTAAGGGTAAACGCGTCGAATATCGCTTTCATTCCGTCGGCGAGGGCGGAAAGATTCTCCGCCCCTTCCGCCAGAAATTCGGCGGAGGACGCGATATCGCCCACGCCGCGGCGGATATTATCACCCGCCTGGGCTGTAGCGGCTACCTCGCCGGCGATGCTGTGCACGGCCTCCGCGATTTTACCGCTCGACACGGCCTGTTCCTGAGAGACTGCCGCGAGTTCCTGAGTGGCTCCGGCAATGCCCGCGAGATAGGTGATCATGCTGCCGATTATTTCCTCAGTCTTGCCGGAAAGTTCTTTTACCTCCTGCGTCGCGTCCAAATTGCCCTGCGAAACGCCGACCACTTTTTCGAGGTCCCCCGAGATCGTGTCCGCCAGGACGGCGATATTTTTCGCCGCCTTATTGCTGTCCTCGGCGAGCTTGCGAACCTCCTCGGCGACTACGGCAAATCCGCGTCCCGCGTCTCCGGCGCGCGCGGCTTCGATCGCCGCGTTCAGCGCTAGAAGGTTTGTCTGATCAGCAATACCGCCGATTTGCGCGACGAAATTCTGAATCTGGCGCGTCCTCGTCCCCAGTTCCTGTATACTAGCGGCGGAGTCGGAGACGTCCTGGGCGACCTTCTCGACGCCCTTAACCACCTGACGCACCGCATTCATACCGTTTTCGCTGGCTTTCATCGCCGAGTCGGCCCGGCCCGCGATATCCGAACCCTTTTCCGCCGCCGACTGCGCTCCCGCCGCCACGGAGCCGGTCGATGCGTTTGCTTCCTCGCCGGTCGCCGCGAGCGCGTTGAGGTTCAACCCCATCTCATCCACATTGGCGCGGAAAAGCTCGACCGAGTCCTTGGTTTGCTGCGCCAGCGACGAAAACTGCTTCGCCGCCTCTACGATCTTATCGTTCGTCCTCATCGATTCCGCGTAGATGGAACACATATTTTCCATCATCTGATTGAGATGTTCTTCAAGCGCTCCGAACTCGTCATATTCGGTTATCTCTATCCGTTTCGAAAAATCGCCCCCGGCGGCGACGGTAGCGAATCCGTTTATTTTTTTAGCGATCCTGCGCAGGTACGCTGCAACGAGAAAGAGAAAGAGTGTGGCGATCAGGAGGCCGATGACCGGGATGACGGCGCTTTTCAGCACGAGGTCGAAGATGATGCCTGAGATCTCGCCGTTATCGATTATGATGACCAATATCCAGCCCGTCGCGGCGATTTCACTGTAAAAAGCGCGCTTGGAACCTTCGCGGGTCTCTATCGTCGCTATCCCTTTTTTGGTT
>JAITAT010000079.1 GCA_031283975.1 Synergistaceae bacterium | reverse complement strand
GCCCAGATCGTTCCGGTCGGATTGTCGATGGGAACGCCGACCGCATTGCCGTATTCGGTCCAGGAACCGTCGTAATTCTTCGCCTGATATCCGAGAATCTTCTTCAGTGCAAACCACGTATGGCTCGAACGTTCGCCAATACGGCAGTAGGCGATCACCGGGCTGGAACCGTCGATTCCTACCGCGCCGTAAATCTTCTTCAATTCGTCGGCCGGCTTGAACGTTCCGTCCTTGTTGACCGCCTGTCCCCACGGGACGTTTACCGCACCCGGAACGTGCCCCGCGCGAATCGAAAGTTCTTGGATTCCCGCAGGCGCGAATATTTTGCCCGAATATTCGTCCGGCGAGCGGATGTCGAGAAGTTTCGCGTTCGAGCGTCCTTCGGCGACGGCGAGAACATCCGACAGGCGCGCACGCAGGCTAGAATCAACTTTGACGACCTTGTAGCTTGTTTTCGCGTGCGCGGGAACGCGGTTATCAAGCGATCTTTTTTCGGCTTCCCATTTAACGCGGCCGCCGTCGAGCAATTTGACGTTTTTCACGCCGTAAGTATCGAAAACCCAGATGCCCCACGCGGCGAACCAGTTATTGGTATCGCCATAGAGGACGACAATCGAATCATCCTTCACGCCCGCATTGGACAAGAGTTTTTCAAAATCTGTCCTGCCGACGATGTCGCGGCGGACTTTGTCGTTCAAATCCGTATGCCAAGAGAAATTCACCGCGCCGGGGATATGGCCACGCTCGTAAATGCCGGGATTGACGCTCACCTCGATGATGCGGACATTGGGTTCCTGAAGATTCTTCGCGAGCCACTCGGTTGTGACGAGCGGCCCGCTCGGCGCCGCTACGGCAGCATAAATTGCATTGGCGTAAACAAGGCCTAATCCCGCAATTGTCGCGATTGAAGCTCGCGCCACGGAACGCAGGGCGGATACAAAACGCGCGATCATGATTTTCCCTCCAAACGATATATAGTGAACAAGGCGCAGTGCCCGCGCCCGCCGAAAAACGCCATTCAATCTACTGATAAAAACATATGGCGGGAAATACTTTGTTCTGCTTAGGATATAAAGGGATCAGAGGACAGAAGACTGAAGACAGAGGGATAGTCCGTAAACTAGCAGCCTCCGGACAGACAACGGATTACTTAATAAAGCGAGCTTTAGCGAGCGCTCTATCCCCTGCTCTCTGAAGTCGGCTAGAATTCCTCTTTCGGCGAGAAGGCCCGCGAAGAAAAAGAAGCTCGTGCGGTTCGCCGCCAAAGCCGGAGAAGGCGTTTTGGCATGGAGAGCGGCGATTCTTAAGGAAAAAGAAATACGAACACCTTTTCATGGAAATCACACCGTGGCGCAAACATCCGATTCACTCATGCAAATCCTCGCGGCAATCCTTTTCGCGCTGGCGATCCTCCACACGTTCTCGGCGAAGTTCTTTCTCCGCCTTGCCCACGCCTTCCCGCGCCACGCTGGGGCCTGGCATCTCCTGAGCGAGGTCGAAGTCGTTTTCGGCTTTTGGGCGATGGTGCTCATCGTCCTCACCCTGATTCTGAGAGGCGAGCGTCAAGCCATTTCCTACTTCGAATCGTGCAATTTCACCGAGCCGCTCTTCGTTCTCGCGATCATGACGATCGCAGGGACGCGCCCCATCCTCGAATTCACCGGAACGATCGTCAGAAGTCTTTCGCGCCTTCTGCCGATTCCGACCGGCCTCTCGATGTTTTTTCTCGTCCTTTCTGTCATCCCGCTACTCGGCTCCTTCATCACCGAACCCGCGGCGATGACCCTCGCGGCGATGATGCTGCGCGAGACGCTTTTTGCGGGAAAGATTTCAGAGAAGCTCAAATACGTCACGATTGGCGTCCTCTTCGTGAACATTTCGATCGGCGGAACGCTGACGCCCTTCGCCGCTCCGCCCATCTTGATGGTCGCGGGAAAATGGAACTGGGATTTCGCTTACATGATCGGCGTTTTTGGCTGGAAATCCGTGCTCGCCGTTTTCGTGAATGCGGCGAGCGCCGCCTTCCTCTTCCGCGCCGAATTGGCACAAACGGGATCAAAATCCGAAGAGAAACGCAACGCCGTCCCTTATGGCGTCGTCGGTGTCCATCTTTTCTTTCTAGCCTCGGTCGTCGCTTTCGCGCATCACGCGGCCATTTTCATGGGGCTTCTGTGCTTTTTCTTGGGTTACGCGAAGGCGTATAAGTGCCATCAAAGCCCACTGATCCTGCGCGAGGCCTTCCTCGTCGCCTTTTTCCTCGCGGGCTTGGTCGTCCTTGGCGGCAAGCAGCAATGGTGGCTCCAGGTCGTTCTGATGGAAATGGGATCGTCCGCAGTTTATTACGGGACGGCGCTCCTGACCGCCGTGACCGACAACGCCGCGCTGACTTACTTGGGCTCACTCGTCGAAGGCTTGAGCGAGGAATTCAAGATCGCGCTGGTTTCCGGCGCCGTCACGGGCGGTGGCTTGACGATCATTGCCAACGCGCCGAACCCGGCCGGCGCGGCAATCCTGAAAGACAGTTTCCCTGAAAACACGATCCGACCGCTCGGCCTTCTTTTCGCGGCGATTCCGCCGACACTGGTCGTCGTCCTGATCTTCCGATTGTTTTGAGCGCGCGAGTGCTGCGGCGACTTCGACCGCTGCGGCCTTCGATTTTGTTGCTGACGAAGGGAAGTGTCTCCACGATAATCCCAAGCATTCCGACTCCGTCTTTAGCGCGCCATGTCCTGCAGGAAGCTTTTGACAGGCGTTCAGGCTTTTCGTGAAATTTGCGAGGGCGACTGTTATTACGGCCGACAGTACCGCTTTCGCGCTGCGCATGATCCGCGAAGGCGGGGCAGGCGATTTTTTCTCTCGCGCCTCCACTGTTTTGGCAAGAGCTTGTTTCTGGGCGCCTTGGGGGACTCTTCTCGCGGGCAATGAGACCTTGTTCCGGGGCTTCCATTGTCGCGGCCAATGGGATTTTGGAAAGAAATACCCGGTGATTCGCTTGAGTTTTGCCGAAGGCATCATAAAAAGCCGCGCGGGTCTGGACGCCCGCATCCAGAATTCTGGCTGAAAACGAACGCTGCTTGGACGCGCCAGGAGGCGAAGGCGGGATTTCCGGCCGTTTCATCGCCTTGATCCAGGCGGCTGAAGTCAAATTCGGCCAGCGCGCCGTGGTTCTGGAGAGAAAAACGGGGAGACAACATTGCGTTTGCGCTGACCCGCCTCAATCATGAAATCTGGAGCGCATTGACGGGTGAAACGTTCATGGGTGCCTGGATCGGGAATCCGCGCATGGCGGAACAAAGCCGATTCACCCTTTACGATGCGCTGAAAGTCAATGATTTTGACCGGATACGTGAAATTTTCCATT
>JAITAT010000241.1 GCA_031283975.1 Synergistaceae bacterium | reverse complement strand
CGCTCTGGACTCATTCGCTCTGAGAGGCGAATCAAGTGTAATTGGAATAGGAGACGGCGGCAATGAGGTGGGGATGGGGAATTATAAACTCGCCCTGTCCGGGATGATGCCCGATTATGCCGAATGCCTCTGTTCCATAAAAGCCGACGTTGCGATACCCGTCGATGTGTCCAACTGGGGCGCTTATGCCCTTGCCGCGGCGATGTCCATGGATGCCGGCGAATGGCTGGCTCAGACGGAGGCCGAGGAGACGGCGATGCTGGAAGCGCTGCGCGATGCCGGAGCGGTGGACGGAGTGACCAAAAAACCGTCGACGTCAGTCGACGGCTTCGATATTTCGAGGCACCTGAAAATTTGCGCCGCGCTGCAGAGCTTGCTGTAAAGGGAGAGTTTCGATGAGCGGCAATAAGCGCAAACATGCCGGCCCCCTGATTCTGGTAGGCCTTGTAGTGATGATATTGATGGCCTGTATTTCGTGGAGTTCACGTTCCAACAATATCATCGCCGGATCGTTCACCATCGATGATATTCAAATTTGTGAAGAACTCGACGGGGAACTGAAGCCGATTTGCGTCGCGAGGAACATGCCGGCCGGTTCTCCTCAGGTTTGTCTCTGGTTCGTCTATTCCAGGGGAAGGCGGGGAGATTCCGTCGAAATAACATGGTATCTCAACGAACGTATAATACAGAGCGAGACGTTACGTCTTGCGGAAGAGCGAGGGACGCGGGCGTTTTACCTTATCAGGGAGGATGCTTCCCCGCTCGACGCGGGTTTTTATTCCGTTTCCATAAACTGCAACGGAAGGGAAAAACTGATGGAAAATTTCACGGTGGACGCGGCCAGCGGCGACGTGCCGATGGAAAACGTCGTGATTTGGGATTGACCTGCGGCCCGGTTTGATTTCAAATAAGAAGTAATAGCGGGTTCGCGGCTGTCTCGAGCAGAGGCGTTGTAAAATTCTCCCGTAATTTTTGCTGAAAAATCGTAAAAAACTATTTGCAATTTATGATATTGCGGCTAAAATCATGGCTGTCGATTGGGTTAGCGGATTGACATATAGTTCCTGCCGTCATTCTATATCATAATTCTCGCGCAAATTTCGCATTCAATCACTGACAAAATATACCGCATTTTCACAGCCATTGGGAGGCATGTCAAAGACAATGAACAATACCACGGATCAGGATGAAATCGTACTTCAGGAGATAACTGACGCGAAAGAAGCGACGGCGGTCGCGGACATAACGGAAAAAAACGCGTCCGCTTCGCGCATCGATTTTAACAAGCTTCAGGCGATGCCCATAATCGAACTTCGCAAACTGGCGAGAGAGATGAGCGTCCACAGTCCGACCACCCAGCGAAAGGACGATTTGATTTTTAGCATTCTTTCCGTGCAGGCCGCGCAGATGGGGTTCCGTTTCGGAGGGGGGACGCTGGAGTGCCTGCCGGAAGGATACGGATTCCTGCGGCCGTCCGGTCTTTTGCCGAGTAACAACGATATATACGTTTCCGCTTCTCAGATAAGACGTTTCGGGCTCAGAAACGGAGACGTGGTGTGGGGAATGGTTCGTCCCCCGCGCGACCCGGAGCATTACGAGGCGCTTATACGCGTGGAAACGGTCAACTTCTCGGATCCGGAAGAAGCTCGCAGAAGGCCGATGTTCGAGGCGCTGGTTCCCATATTTCCTGATGAGAAAATATCTCTCGAAACGGAGCAAAAACGGCTGTCAACAAGGCTCGTAGACCTGTTCGTGCCTATAGGCAAAGGGCAGAGAGCGCTCATAGTGTCGCCTCCGAAAGCCGGAAAGACCACTCTCCTGAAACACCTCGCCAACGCGATAACGACAAATCATCCTGAAGTTATAATGATGGTGCTGCTGATCGACGAACGCCCCGAGGAAGTGACCGACATGAGCCGTTCCGTCGAGGGGGAGATAATCGCTTCGACGTTCGACCGCCCCGCCGAGGAACACATGAGGGTGGCTTCGCTCTCGCTGGAGAAAGCCAAACGGCTTGTCGAGGTCGGCAAAGACGTGGTTCTTCTGTTGGATTCCATAACGCGCCTTGCCCGCGCTTCAAACCTGATAGTTCCTCCTTCCGGGCGCACTCTGTCGGGCGGCATGGACCCAGCGGCGTTGTATTTCCCAAAAAAATTCTTCGGAGCCGCCAGGAATATTGAAAATGGCGGAAGTCTCACTATAATAGGAACGTCGCTCGTCGAAACCGGCAGCAGGATGGACGATGTTATTTACGAGGAATTCAAGGCTACCGGCAACATGGAGATACATTTGTCGCGTAAGATATCCGAGCAGAGGATATTCCCGGCCATAGACATAACCCGTTCGGGGACGCGGCGCGAAGATCTTCTGATGCCTGACGAGGAATTGCAGAGGTGGGGGGCGCTGCGCAGAAAGATAGCCAGTATGGACGAGGCGGAAGTTCTCGCGCTTATAATTGATAAACTGAAATCAACCGCATCCAACAAAGAATTCCTCGGCACCATAAAAGTGGGGTAAAGCCGTGCGTTCTACCCCCCTTGCGCGATGAGGAGGTTTTAATGTCGCATGAGTAAGATGAAAAACCTGAAAAAATCGTTTTTCGCGGTTCTGGCGGCCATCACGCTGATTTTGTCATACGCCTGCATCAGCTACGCCTCGAAGCGCACCGGGACATACTGGTACGTCGCCGCCGAAAGCGACGGGGTAAATGAAGATCAACACTCGGGATACGTGATAGTCGACGCCATGGATGCCCGCGGCGCGGAATGGAAGAGCGGGGGCCAGGGCGGAGAGCTTTCTTTTGCCGACGATGAAGTGGAACTGCTGGAGGAAAACGAGCAAGGAAAATATGAGACTGCCGGGAACAGTCTGCTGAACGATGTGATAACCCGTGTTCCGGTGACATCAGGCGATTGGAGGATGATAACGGTCGAAACGGGCGCGACTCTATCCAAAATTTCGGAAATATACAGCGTTTCGATCGAAGATATCATGAAAGCCAACGAGCTTGCCGACCAGCACAGGCTGCACGAGGGGCAGACGCTTTACATCCCGAGCGGCACCGAGTCAGTGACAAGCACGCTTCTCTATGTTCAGGGGCTTAAAAAAGAGGCGGTGGCGAAACTGAAACAGGCGCCGCCGCTCCAGATGACGGACTATGCGGTGAAAAACGGGGATACATTGTGGAATATAGCAAACGCCTTCAATCTCGACGTCAACACTATCTTTGGCTGCAATAAGGTTTCAGAGGGCGATATCCTCAAGGTGGGAAGCATCGTCCAAATTCCCAATCAGGACGGTATTTTCGAGACCGTGAAGAGCGGAGAGACACTGGACAAACTGGCGAAGGAATATAGCATATACCCCGAGGCGATAATATCGGCCAATGGAATGACAGACGCTTCCTCACTCAAGCAGGGCAGTCGGATATTTCTCCCTGGAGCCAAGGTAGCGGCTTACGTGGAGAGCGGTGGAAACAAGAGGGCTGTAGCGTCCAACGTAAAGGACAAAGTAACGGCAAAAAGAGGTTTCGGGTGGCCCGTTGTTGGTAAGATATCCAGTTCCTACGGCTGGCGCAGGGATCCGATACGAAGGGGCAGGGACTTTCACACGGGTCTCGATATAAGGGC
>JAITAT010000226.1 GCA_031283975.1 Synergistaceae bacterium | reverse complement strand
ACAACGATAGGGACGCTTTGACGTTCGCTATAATGTGCCTTGGCGGCAAAACGACCGAATCTCTCAAGATAGTTCATATAAAAAATACGCTGCGACTCGAGACCATAGAAGTTTCTTCAAATTATGCCGCTCAGATACGCGAGAAAAAAGAACACTTCGAGTCATCATTTGAAGAACATCCGATATCGTTCGATGAAACCGGCAGTATCGCCGATGTATAATTTGGCATAATATTTTACGTTATCTCAGTCTCATCTCGTCGATCGATTCTTTCACCCGATCCCTTATCCAGAGGCCTACTTCAGTCTGGCGCAGCAATTCCCTGTCGTCCAGCGCCTCCATCAGTTCCACGGTCGAGATGGAAAACTCCCTGCCGTTCACGCGGTGGATATATTTCCAGTCTATCTCGGGATGACCCATGAAAAGCGCCATAACCGTGGCCGGAATATCGCCCAGCGGAGGGCGGTCAATGCTGTCATAGTCGAATACAGCCTCAGTATGCGTTCCCTCGCCCAGCTTGGAACGCAGTATCAATTGACCGCCGCACAACTCGGCCGACTGTTTCAAAAACGGCAGGCCCATACCCACCCTTCGCGTCGTTCTGGTGGTCGTGAATGGGTCCGCCGCGTGTTCGAGGAAATCTGGCGACATTCCCCTGCCATTGTCCTCGACGATCATCGACAGGATATTCAGCGTCTCGTCCTCGTTTATCTCGATGGCGACTTCGGTAGCTCCGGCCGAGGTGCTGTTTTCCGCTATGTCCAGCACGTGTTGCGACAGATCTTCGAGCATTTTTATATCACTCCGTTTTTTTGAAAATAAATTCTTAATTGAGCCCGTTGCTTATTGTATCGTTAAATTAAATAGTGGGGTATAATCCATACGCGTTGTCAGGAGGGAAAGCAGATTGGACACGTTGCGCGGGGTTTGCATTCATTCGCATTTTTATCAGCCGCCAAGGGAGGATCCGTGGCTGGATGCCGTGTTGAAAGACCCCACGGCCGAGCCGTATCACGACTGGAACGAATGCGTGTACCAGCAATGTTACAAGCCCAATATAGCGGCCCGCCTTCTGGACGAGTCGGGCCGTATCGCCCATATAAGCGGCAACTACAGGCACATGAGTTTTAATGTGGGGCCCACGCTCCATCGGTGGATAGAGGAACGGGACCCTCTGCTCAACGAGGGGATACTGAAAGCCGACGGCGACGCTCGTGACGCGCTGGGAGCGGGAGGGGCCGTCGCGCAGGCGTATAACCACATTATAATGCCGCTTGCCTGCGAGCGCGATATCAGGACGCAGGTAAAGTGGGGCGCGGCGGATTTCACCCACCGCTTCGGCAGAAAACCCGATGGAATGTGGCTGCCGGAGACCGCGGTCGACACCGCGACTCTGGAGGCCCTCGCGGAGGAAGGCGTAAAGTTCACAATACTGGCTCCGCACCAGTGCGCGGCTGTGCGGACACAAGACGGGAAATGGAGTGAAACTCCGGGCGGCAGCGGGCTGGATGTTACGAAGCCGTATTATACGCGGCTGCCTTCGGGCCGTATTATAACGCTGATATTTTATCTCGGGAGCATCGCGCATGATATCGCTTTCGGAGGTCTTTTGAACAATGGGGACGCTTTCGCGCAAGCCTTGATAAGCAGACTGCCCCGAGGCGGAGAGCCCTGCCTTTTGACGATAGCCACCGACGGGGAGACCTACGGTCATCATCATCATTTCGGAGAGATGGCACTGGCGCGCGCGGCGCAGGTTTTATACGCGTCCCAGGATGTTATGCTGACGAACATCGCGTCATTCCTGCGGATGTATCCCGCCAGCCGCGAGTGCAAAATAGCCGAGATGACGTCCTGGTCGTGCGCTCACGGCGTGGAGCGCTGGAGAAGCGACTGCGGCTGCCATACAGGAGGGGAGGCATGGTGGAATCAGGCGTGGAGAGCTCCGCTGCGCGAGGCCCTCGACAATGTCCGCGATCGCATCGACGAAATATACGAAAGGGAAATGAAACCTCTGTGCGGCGATCCGTGGGCTCTGCGCGACGAGGCCATAGCCCTTTATCTGGGCGGATCGCCCGCGGGTTCCGCGGAGGAAACGGCGGCGCTGAAACGCGATTTCCTCAAGAAACGCTGCGGCAATCTCTCGGATCGCGATCTGAGGAAAGCGCTTACCATGATAGAGTCCCAGCGGATGCGGATGTTCATGTACACATCGTGCGGCTGGTTCTTCAACGACATATCCGGTGTGGAGACGAGACAGATTCTGTCCTACGCTTCGAGGGCCATAGAGTACGCTCTGGATGTCTCCGGCGTGGATATCGGAGTGGATTTCATGAAGGACCTCAAAAAGGTCCGCGGAAATACCGCCGAACTTCCGACCGCGTACGATGTCATGGTGAAAACGGTGTTTCCGAACCACAGGACGATCCGCGACATAGCGGCCATGGCTTCATTGATGAAAGCCGATAAGAGATATTACGCCTTTGTGATAGAACGCGGCGTCCAGAGATATTCTTCCGCCGGCATGAATATGGAAGCGGCTGAAATGAGGATTACGGACGCTAGGACGTTCGAGACGTGGCGCGGTTGCTCGATGGTCATAACCTCCGGAGGCCTCGACGACGTATGCCGCCTGACGGAAGGAGAGCTTCCGGATAAGACCGAGATGTGGAAGAATTTCTACCTGGGCGATATCTTTTCTGTTTCTAAATTCATCGAGGATAAATTTGAACTCGGTCCGTGGCACTTGTCGAATCTCACCATCGACGACGGCCGCGTCGTGGCGCGCGAACGGACGCGCGGCGCCGAGGAGGAGTACATGGAGTACGCGCGTTCGCTGTTGGAAGAAAATCAGCGCATTCTTGCCCAACTCCGCCTGATGCGCGCGGAATCCGCGCCGTTTCTCACGTCGGTGGGGGAATTTGTCCACACCAGGCTGATTGAGCGGTTGTGCGAAAAAACCGAATCGATACTCGATCTTTTGGAGAGCGGTTCCGAGCTGGAAGAGATAATAGCGAGAGCGCGCGATATCGGAATAACCCCGCGCCTGTCGGCGCTTGCCCCTAATATGGAGAGCGCTTTTTGCGGCGGGATTCTCGACGCCTATGAAAAAAACGACGAAGACGCGTTCGGGAAATTGCTGCGCCAGTGGAGGATGGCTGTGGGGCTCGGCATAGATATAGATAAATGGAGGATGCAAAACATCGTGTGGGAAATGCTCGAAAAAAGCACTACCGAGCTTCCGGACGTTCTGTTAAAATTGGCCGGAGAACTGGGTTTTGCGCTTCCGGGAAGATAAAAGCTGGTAATATAATAAAGGCAAATTGGATAGCCCGGGAATCTCCCGGATAAAAATGACGAAGCGGAGGTCTTGCGGAAATGTCGATATTGACGTATGGCGAAAACATAACAACATCTTTTATGAGTACTCTCGAACGCAACCCGATTTTCAGGAGCGTGGGGTATTTCTCTATGGAAATCGGAATTTCGCCCCATCTTCCCACCTATTCGGGCGGTCTGGGAATTCTGGCGGGCGATATATTGAAAAGCGCCGCCGATCTCGGGGTGCCGATGGTCGGGGTTACCCTCATGTACAGGAAAGGCTATTTCCGGCAGGAATTGAACGAAGACGGCATTCAGATCGAGAAGCCCGTCGAATGGGAGCCGGAAAAACTTCTGACCAGGCTCGACAACCGTGTGTCGATAATGCTGGAGGGGCGCAAGGTGATGGTTCGCGCGTGGGGTTATATTTACGTCGGCCATTCCGGCTATCCGCTGCCCATTTATTTCCTCGACACGGACATCGACGAGAATTCTCCGGCCGACAAGGGCTTGACGTGGGAGTTGTACGGAGGGGACAACCGCTATCGTCTCTGTCAGGAGATGATATTGGGCGTGGCCGGCCTCCGTCTGCTGCGCGACCTCGGTTACAATAACATAAAGACGTTTCACCTGAACGAAGGTCACGCCGGTTTCATATCGCTGGAACTGACGCGCGAACTCGGGTACGAGGATTTCGACAAGGTTCGCGACGACGTTATTTTCACCACTCATACGCCCGTCGCCGCTGGGCACGACTACTTCCCCTACGACCTGATATTGGGCGTTGTGGAAGAAAACAACGCGGCGCAGCTTCGCAGGATGCTCGGCGGAAGCGGTGTATCCATGACCGACCTCGGGCTCAAATTCAGCCGCTATGTGAACGCGGTTTCAAAGAAGCACGCCGAGGTCAGCAGAAAAATGTTCGGCACTGACAAGGTCGATTTCGTGACGAACGGCGTTCATTCGTCGACATGGACGTGTCCTGGTTTCGCCCGTCTCTACGACAAATATATCCCGGCGTGGAGGAACGACCCGGGCCGGCTTATACAAGCTCTCCAGCTTCCCGAGGAGGAAGTCTGGAAAGCGCACCAAGCCGCCAAGATGCGCCTTTTCGCGAAGGTTTTGGAGGAAACCGGCGTCGAATTTGACCCGGACGTCCTTACGATAGGATTCGCTCGCAGGGCCGCGACTTATAAACGCGCCGATCTTCTGTTTTCCGACGTCAAGAAACTGCTCGACGTAGGTTCGGGGCAGGTGCAGCTCATATTCGCCGGGAAAGCCCATCCTCATGACGAACCGGCCAAGGAGATAATAAAACGCATAATCTCCATATCGAAGGAAATCGGTTCCGCCATGCCGACCGTGTTCCTCGAAAACTACAACATGGATCTGGCTCAGGTATTGACCGCGGGGGTGGATGTGTGGCTCAATACGCCCATACGGCCCAGGGAAGCGTCCGGCACGAGCGGTATGAAGTGCGTTCACAACGGCGTTATGAATTTCTCCGTGCTGGACGGCTGGTGGATAGAGGGATGGATAGAAGATGTAACGGGATGGTCGATAGGGCCAGTCCCAAAAGAAGTCGATCTGATCGAATACGACGAAACGCAGGACGCGATGGATCTCTATAATAAATTGCAAGACAAAATCATACCGATGTATTACAACGAGCGGCACAAATGGATAACGATGATGAAGTATACGATAGCTCTCAACGCGAGTTATTTCAACACGCACAGGGTCGTCAAGGAATATTGCGAAAAAGCCTATGGAACGGTATTCCGCGGCCACTAGGAGGCTGTAAGAGATGAGTTCGCTCGATGCTCCGATCAAAGTGCTCCATGTAACGGTGGAAATGGCTCCTCTGGTCAAACAGGGCGGGTTGGGGGATGTGCTTGGCGCTCTGCCCAAGTCGCTGCGGCGCCGATCCGTGGACGCCCGCGTTTTGCTGCCGGCTTTTCCCGGAGTGATGGAGAAGATCAGGAGCGGCGGCTACAGTTGTTCACTTCTGCCGGAAAAAATCCACGTCGCTCTCAACTGGCGGGTCTATTCGGCGAAGGTATACCGCGCCGAGATTGACGATGTTCCGGTCTATCTTATGGAACAGGCGGAACTCTTCACGAACCCGAATGTCTATCCGCAGTTTCTCTCCCAGGCGTCTGTGCTGCCGTTCGCGTTTTTGTCGCAGGCCGCGCTCGAACTGCCCGCTTGCGCCGAGTGGAGGCCGGATATCTTTCACGTTCACGACTGGACGTCTTCCATACTTCCCATGACTCTGCGCTGGCACAAGCATTACAGGGCAATGAGGTCGGAGTATGACGTCGTCTTTACGATACACAACCTCGCTTATCAGGGAATAGTCGACCCAACCGTTCTTTCGTCGCTGGGAATGACACGCGAAGCGTTCGCGATAGACGGGGTCGAGTTTTACGGGCAGGCGAACCTGCTCAAAGGAGGGTTGGTCTCGTCGGACGCGATAACGACGGTGAGCCCTCATTACTCGTGGGACATACAGACTCCGGAAGGCGGCTTCGGCCTGCACGGGGTGTTCTCGACGATAAAAAACAAGCTTTCTGGCATCTTGAACGGCATCGACTACGACGTGTGGAGTCCGCAAAAAGATCCGCTGATACCGGCGCATTACAGTGTGGACGATATGGCCGGCAAAGCGGAATGCAAGAAGAAACTCGCGGAAGTGTGCCGGTGGGAGTACGACGACAAACCAGTGGTGTCTTTCATCGGCAGGCTCGTGCAGCAGAAGGGCATAGACATACTTTTCACCATGTTCGACTGGCTGATGGTGGATAACTGCCGCGCGGTGATTATAGGCTCCGGCTTGTCGCAATACGAGGATTGGGCGCAGCAGTTCAGCCGAAGTTATCCCGAATATTTCTGGTGCTGTACGGACTTCAACGAGGAAATGGCGCATCTCGCCTACGCAGGGTCGGACATAACGGTGATGCCCTCCCTTTTCGAACCCTGCGGTTTGTCCCAGCTCATAGGCATGTCTTACGGCTCAGTGCCGGTCGTCCGCTGCACGGGCGGACTCGCCGACACCGTCATAGATTTCGACGCTTCTCCCGACGGCACCGGTTTCGTATTCAGCGATTATTCGACGGACGAACTGCTGAAAGCCATGTACAGGGCAATCGACGCTTATCATAACAGGGAACGGTGGGACGTACTCGTGAAGAACGCGATGTCAGCGGATTTTTCGTGGAATTCGTCGACGTCTTCGTATATCAGCCTTTACAAGAGTCTCAGAAACGGGGATTTGCCGTCGTAGGATTGCGTGGTTTATCCGTCCCGGACCTGCTTTGGACGGCTCAATCAGCGATTCCCGGGCGTTTTACCGCCAAATATTGAAGAGGAGGATATGACGATGCAGGGAAGATATGGCAGAGTGCTTGCTATGGTTCTTGCCGGAGGCAAGGGTGAAAGGCTTATGCCACTGACCAAGTACAGAGCCAAACCCGCCGTGCCGTTCGCCGCGAAATATCGGATCGTCGATTTTGCGCTCTCTAATCTCGTCAACAGCGGTATATACTCCATATATTGCCTGACGCAGTTCAAGAGCCAGTCCCTGCAGGAACACATCACTCAGGGCTGGCAATTCGGCCCGGCTTTGCGAGGCAGGAACTATTTCGTCAGCGTCGCTCCCGCTCAGATGTGGAATGACGAGCGATGGTACGAGGGCACGGCGGACGCGATATATCAGAACCTTCACTTGGTCACGATGTTCAACGCGGATTACGTCTGTATATTCGCCGCGGATCATATCTATAAGATGGACATCGATCAGATGCTCCAATTTCACTACGACAACAAGGCCGACATCACGGTGGCGGCAAACAGGGCGCCGGTGAACGAGGCGTCCCAGTTCGGCTGCATATCGGCCGACGCGAGCGGAGTGATAGACGGT
>JAITAT010000093.1 GCA_031283975.1 Synergistaceae bacterium | reverse complement strand
GAGGCCTGATAAAACCGCGATTTTTTCTCCAATCCGAGTATCCGTATGGCTTCCAGAATCCGCAGCGTACCAATGCCGTCGGCGTTGGCGGTGTACTCCGGCGTCTCGAAGGAGACTTTTACGTGACTCTGGGCCGCCAGATTGTAAATTTCGTCCGGGCAGGTCTCCTGTATTATCCTGATGAGATTGCAACTGTCGGTCAGATCGCCGTAGTGAAGGAAAAAACGCGGGTTTTCACAGTGCAGATCCTCGTAGAGACCGTCTATTCGCGCTGTGTTGAAGAGGGAACTGCGCCGTTTGACGCCGTGAACGACATAACCTTTCCCGAGCAGCAGATTGGACAGATACGCTCCGTCCTGCCCCGTGACTCCGGTCAAGAGCGCCACTTTACCCATAAAAATCACCCTTTTCGCGGGCCGGGGAAACGTCTGTAATCATCGATAAACATTCTTATTCCCCCTTCGAGGGATATCTCCGGGACGAAACCTATATTCCTCGCGCGCGTGGCATCCATCAGCTTTCGCGGCATACCGTCCGGCTTCGCGGCGTCCCAGATTATCTCTCCGCCGAAACCGGTCTCACGCGCTATTATATCCGCCAGCTCCTTTATTGTCACATCGCTGCCGTAACCGATATTCACGGGCTGATTGCCGTATGGGTTGTTTTCCGCCAGCATCATTATCCCGCGCGCCAGGTCGTCCACATGGAGAAATTCGCGCCGAGGAGTCCCCGTACCCCAGCAGACAACGCGTTCATGGCCCGCGTCCGCCGCGTCCGCGAATCGCTTCACGAGAGCCGCCATGACGTGCGAACTGCCTGGGTCGAAATTATCCCCCGGGCCGTACAAATTACACGGTATGACGGAGACGCACTCCCATGCGCCCTCGGCGGCGAGATACGCGCACAGCTTCATTCCGGAGATTTTGGCTATGGCGTATCCCTCGTTCGTCGGTTCAAACGGACCGGTCAGAAAATATTCTTCCTTTATCGGCTGAGGACAGTCGCGCGGATAAATGCACGAACTGCCGAGAAAGACGAATTTTTTGACGCCCCGGCGTCTCGATGCGTTCATAACGTTGTTCTGTATCTGCGTGTTCCTGTAGAGAAAATCCGCTGGACTGGTCATATTAGCCATTATACCGCCCACCATGGCCGCGGCGAGAAATACGACTTCCGGCCGCTCGGCGGCGAAAAAGCTATCGACGTCATCCTGTCTTGAAAGGTCCAGTTCCGCGCGGGTGCGGGTCACGATATTTTCATAGCCATCCGCGGCAAGCCGCCTGAGAATCGCGGAACCCACCATCCCCCTGTGACCGGCCACATATATTTTCGCGCGTTTATTCATTATTATGACGTTACCTCCGTTTAGCAAAAAATAAAAGGGTCCAGGGAGCTAGCTCCCTGGCGGGTGTGGGCGGAGCCCACGATCTTGCTCGAACTTCGCCAGAAGTTCGTCGACCGACATTCCGGTGCGTATGCCAAACCTGGTGAGCGCGAAGTCGTAGCGGACGGGGTCCGACGGGCAGAGCGCCCTGAAACCCTCGGTGGCCTCGGCGGCGGCAATGCCGTCCGCGTTTCGGCGGCGCACAAAACCAAGGCCCGACGCTATCCTGAACATGTGCGTGTCGAGTGGTACGATGATATCACAAGGCTTGACGCGCTTCCATCCTCCGGGATCGACGTCATCCTGTCTTGCCATCCAGCGGATGTAAAGCGCCAGGCGCTTACACGCGCTCCCTTTGGACGCGAAGGGCAGCAGTTGCGACCGTTCGAGTCCGCCGAGACGCAGCAGTGTTCTCGCGAAGAGATCCATCGCGTCGAGCGTCGGCGGTTTTTTTTCGGGCGGATAAGGGGCGCAAAACAGGTTTTCGAGACTTCCGTACTCGCGCAGCGCGGCGCCGATCCCGGATAGGAATTTCGCCATTTCGGCATCGTCGTTGAAGCGGTGTTTGAATCCCGACAGCCGCGAAAGCAGGACGCCTTCACCGGCGCAAGCCAGGGTATCGGCGGGATTTTTTCCCAGGACATCCAACACCCTCCGCAAGCTCGCCAGAATGGAAGCCACTCTTCCGTAGGCGAGCGACGAAGCGATCAGACCGACTGTCTCTCTGTCGGCGGGAGAGTCGTACAGGTACAAAAACTCGAGAGGATCCGGGGATACGTACTCCCTCCTGTTGAATTCCGAGTAAAGGGATTCCAGCAGTTCATATTTTTTGCCGGTATACGGCGCCGTCGTATCCTGCCGCGTCATTTCAATGACGACGCGATTTCAGCGAAGACCTCCCTCGCGTTAGCTACGGTCGCGTCTATTACATCTCCGGTATGAGCGAGCGAGACGAAAATAACTTCGAACGCGCTCGGGGCGAAATAGTCTCCGCGCGCCAGCATACCGTGGAAAAACCTCGGGTAGAGGTCCGCCCTCGTCGCCTGTACGGATTCCAGATTGAGCGGCAGACGGGACGAGAAAAACAATCCCAGCGCCGAGCCGAAGCGTGAAACGGAAATGTCGAGCCCGGCTGACACGGCGGCCTGTTTCAAACCCGCGCCAAGCCTCGCGGCGGAATATTCCAGCTTTTGGTACGCGGTCTGGCTCAGTTTGCCGAGCGTCGTTATGCCGGCAGCCATCGCGACCGGGTTGCCGGCGAGGGTACCCGCCTGATAAACCGGACCGACAGGAGAGAGCATGTCCATTATATCGGCCCGGCCGCCGACCGCGCCAACCGGCAGGCCGCCGCCGATTATCTTGCCAAGACAGGTCAAATCCGGTCTGATATTGACGATATTCTGCACTCCGAACTCGGGAACGCGGAAGCCGGTGATTATCTCGTCAAAGATCAAAACCGCCCCAAAGTCCTTCGTCAGTTTGCGGAGAGACTCCAGAAAGCCTGGCAGGGGAGGAACCAATCCCATGTTGCCCGCCCAAGGTTCAACTATCACAGCCGCTATGCCGGCGCCGTACGAGTTAAAGACGCTTTCGACGGATTCGGCGGAATTATACGGAACCACTATGGTGTCGGCGGCCGCCGCCGCGGTCACGCCGGGAGAACCGGGCGTTCCGAATGTCAGCGCCCCGCTTCCCGCCGCCGCCAGGAGAGAATCGCTGTGACCGTGGTAATTGCCGGCGAACTTTATTATCTTGTCCCTGCCCGTGAAGCCCCGAGCCAGGCGAATGGCGGTCATGGCGGCTTCGGTGCCTGAATTCACAAAGCGCAGACGCTCGATGGAGGAGAATTTTCCCTTGATGAGTTCGGCAAGCTCGACCTCCGCGACGCACGGCGCCCCGAACGAACTCGACCGCGACGCGGCTTCCGAAATGGCGCGAACGACGTCGGGGTCGGAATGGCCCAAAATCATCGGACCCCAGCTTCCCACGTAGTCGCGGTACACTCTTTCCTCGGTATCGCGCAGATACGCTCCGTTTCCGATATCCATGAAAACGGGAATCCCGCCGACAAATTTCCACGCCCGAACCGGGCTGTCGACTCCGCCGACGAGAGATCGGCACGCCCGCTCGTACAATTCTTCGGTATTCATGAAACTTCCCACGAAGATCACCTCAATATATCAATTTAAGAAGGTCGTGGACTCCGCCCACACCCGCCAGGGAGCTGACTCCCCGGATCCTATTTATTTATTAATTTTTTGAAGCGCCGAAACGAGTCCGGTCATGTCCGGCGTCTCCATTATCACGGGCTCCGTCCCGAAAATTTTTCTGATCGCCGCCCCGCATTCATCTCCCCACGCGACCAGCGCCGCGGACGCCGGGGGATTGCCGAGGGCGTCAAAATACGCGCGCGCCATCGCGGAACTGCCGAACGCTATCGCGTCCACTCCTCGGGCGTCCCACTGCTCTCGCATCACTTCCATCCCCGGAACTTCGCGCGGCGTCATCCTGTAAACGGGAACGACATCAACCGTCGCTCCTCTCCGCCGCGCCGCGGCAACAGCGATCTCCGATCCTCGCTCGTTGCGTACAAACACCACGGAGTCTCCGGGGGAGACAAGTCCTTCAAGCATACCGGCGAGGCTTTGACTATGGCCTCCGGCCTCGAAATCGGCTTCTATTCCGATTTTAAGCAGTGACGCTGATGTCCCTTTTCCGATGGAAACCACCTTTCCGCGTATGCGTCTCAGATCCCCGACTATCTGTCTCAACCTCTCCGCGCCGCGCGGACTGGTGATCACAAGCCAATCAGCCGACTTTACGGCGCCGGTTTCCGCGGCGCCGGGATAAATCGGCTCCAAAGAGAGCAACGGCAGCCCGTAAGAGTCGGCGGACATTTTTTCCAATTCCCGGCCCATATTCCAACACTCGGGATACGGACGGCACAGTATCACCTGCATACCATCCAATATCCCTCTCTCGGGAGAAAGTTTTATACCAGCCGCGTCCCCTATATATATGATCG
>JAITAT010000057.1 GCA_031283975.1 Synergistaceae bacterium | reverse complement strand
TAACCAATTATGTTTATGAAAATCCCATTTTCGAGATAAGAGTTGATTTATTACGGGGGAAACGGTATTATTCACTGAATGATTTTGGATGGGGTGGAGACTTGAAGAAGGGCAGATGGTTTATAAAACGTACATCAGAACGTATATCAAAAAATATACGAATCGTATAAAAGCCGGTAAAAAACTAAATTCATAAGTATATTATGGAGCTCGTTTCCCGCTCCATTTTTATTCGCGGGCATTGAGGCTCGCCCCTGTAGCTCAGATGGATAGAGCAACTGCCTTCTAAGCAGTAGGTCACGGGTTCGAGTCCTGTCGGGGGCGCCATTTACCTCGAGAATGAGTAAAATTGACAAAAATGGTGAGCGTAGCTCAGGTGGTTAGAGTACTGGATTGTGGATCCAGTGGTCGGGGGTTCAAGTCCCCTCGCTCACCCCATTATCAACGTTAGTATGCCCGCTGTTTTTTCGAGGAAAGAGTTTTTATTGCGCCCGTGGGCTCGCTTTTCTCTTCGCCGAGTTTGAAGAATTCCAATATGTCTTTGAGATTATCCGACAAGTTCGACAACTCCTCGGATCTGGAGGCCATGCGTTCGGCGGCGGCGGCGATACCGTCAACCCCACCGCGGATTTGATCGCCGGCTCCAGCCGTGTGGGCAACCTTGGTGGCTATGTTCTGCACGGCTTCCGCTATTTCCTCGCTCGACGCCGCCTGTTCCTCCGAGACGGCGGCAAGGTCTTGAGTGGAACCCGCGATGTGCCTGAGATAAGTTATCATGTTGGCGATTATGCTTTCGGTCTCCGAGGAGAGATCTTTCGCTTCCTGCGACGCTTTAGCGTTTCCGAGCGAGATGGAAACCACGCTGCCTAAGTCGCCGCTTATCATCTCGGCCAGTTCCGCGATGTTTTTCGCGGCGACATTGCTGTCCTCGGCGAGTTTCCGCACTTCCTCGGCCACTACCGCGAAACCCCGTCCCGCTTCCCCGGCGCGCGCCGCCTCTATCGCGGCGTTGAGCGCCAGTAGATTCGTCTGGTCGGCTATGCCGCCTATCTGAGCGACGAAACTCTGTATCTGGCGCGTTCTGCCGCTCAACTCCTGTACGCTCTTGGCGGCGTCGGAAGCGTTTTTAGCCACTTCGCCTATACCGCTCACGGCTTTGTGCACCGCGTTCATTCCAGTTTCGCCCGCGTTCATGGCCTCGTCGACCTGACGGGCTATGTCGGTGCCCTTCTCAGCCGTTGACTGCGCTCCGGCGGCCACTTCCTCTACGGACGCGTTGACCTCCTCGCCCGTGGAAGCTAAACTGTCAAGCGATATTCTGATTTCATCGATGCTCGACTTGAATTCCTCCACGGTGGCGTTGGTTTCTTTTGAAAGCGACGAGAATTCGTGAGCGGTTTCGGCGATGTCTTTGCTGGCTTTTTTTACCGAGATTATTATTTTTCCGAGGGTTCGCGCCATATCGCCGAGTTTCCTGCTCATCCTCGCGAGTTCGTCCTTGCCCACGGAGGGGAAGGAACTGGTCAGGTCTCCTTCGGCGAACGTTTCCACACTGTCCTCTATTTTTGCGATGGGGCCGGTTATCATGAAGGATATAATCACACCGAATATGATGCCAAATACTATCGCCGCAACGGATACGACCAAAATTCCCAGCGTCCCTCCGGCGGCTGTGGCTGAGGACTCATCGTAGACTTCCTGGGCCAGTTCCCCCAACAAGACCACCAGTTCGTCGACGGGCGTGATTTGCGCGTTTTCAGCCGAGGAGATGTCGCCTCCCGTCCTCATGCGGGCGAGCAAATCGGCGTCCAAAGCGGAGCTTTTTCCGATATCAATAGCCTCATCCTGAAGTTTCCAGGTGCCGCTCATCGCCGCTTCTATTTTGGACACCAGCGATTTTTCCCCAGCGGTCAGATTAGTCTTGGCGTATCGCGCTAGTAAATCGTCAATTTCCTTCCTGTTGTCCTTGATTCTGGACTCGTAGGAATTCATTTCGTCCTCATTGACGGCGGTCACGAGACTCAAAATCATGCGCCTGTTTTGTATGGTGAGAGCTTTTAAATCTTCTATCCAAATGGCCGGCATGGCGTAATCGTCATACAGCGCTTTCATTTTAACGGTGATGACATTACTGGTCGTATATCCGACGACCGACACGATAATCAGCAGAACGACCATAGCCGCGACAAGAAACAGAATTTTAAACGATGTACGAAAATCCCTGAACCATTGCATTGATTAATCCCCCCGCTCATTTATCGGACGGCTTAAGCCTGTCCGGGGCGCGTGAACCCGCGGCAAAAATCGCAGCCCTGCCCGACTTTAGCTGACGGTAATTCAGCCGCGTAATTATACTCAAAAACACTTCTATACTAATCCGCAGTCTGTCGGGTTTTAATCCAGTTTGTAGTCACTGATATTAGTAGTGTCAAATAGAGAGTCACATCCTCGAACCGCGGCCTAAAAAAGCGTGAAACTACGGAAATTTTGTCCTGTTGGAGAGCGGACAGAGGCGATAAGGAATGGCTGCAGGCAGGCGGGATAATACCGTATGTTTTTTTACACCGAGCCGCCGGTCAACAGTTTTACCGGCAGAATATATTGCCGTTCCATTTCTTCCTCCGGACTTATTATTCTGCGAAGCAGTAAATCGCACATCAGAATCGCGCAGTCCTCAATGGGCTGCGCAACCGTCGTCAGGAACGGATAGTAGTTACGAATCAGCGCGGTTGCGTCATACCCTACAACCTTAATATCCTCCGGCACGCGGAGCGAGAGCTTTTTCGCCTCGTTAATCACCATAATGGCGGTTAAGTCATCCGTGCAGACAAAGCCGTCCGCCTGACCTGATTTTAGAATCGCCGCAATCTGCATGGCTTTCAGCGTAACGGTCGGTTGGGCGCATTTGCACAACAGCGGTTTCCGCCCATGAGCGGCCATCGTTTGCGCATACCCTTCATAACGCTGATACGTAGGTAAACTTGGATGGTTGCTTCCTGTCAGTATGGCGATTTTTTTCGCTCCGGCGGCAAGCAGCGCTTCTGTGCCCAGTTTTCCGCCCAAAAGATTATCGCTGCTGACAATCGGCACATTTTTGGAAAGGCTGCGGTCAAACGCGATAATGGGCGCTCCCGTGGCTTCATATTCCTCGATGTCCGCGTTATGCGTCCCGGTGATGATTCCGTCCACCCTGTTTGCGCCCAGCATCCGAAGATATTCCCGCTCTTTTTCTTCGTTCGATTCACTGCCGCAGAGAATTACCTTATAGCCCTTGCCGAATAAAATACGTTCTATATGAGCGACCATCTCGCCAAAAAACGGATGGGATACCGTCGGAAATATCACGCCGATTAAATTTGTGCCCTTGCCCTGCATAGAACGGGCGGCGACGCTTGGCAGATAGTTCAGGTCGCGCATGGTCGCGTGTACTTTTTCCACGGTTTT
>JAITAT010000048.1 GCA_031283975.1 Synergistaceae bacterium | reverse complement strand
TTTCATTGATAGACGTATTCCCTTTTTATCAATTTCAAATATAATAGAATCGGTCTTGGAAAAATATTCCGGGCCGTCTCCGTCGCTCCTCGGCGACGCGATGGAGCTTATTTCGGAGGGCGAACGCATGGCGGAGGATATTTGTTCGTCCTTCTACAGTGGGTGAGAAAAAGTGATTGGTATAGCGGTGAGTGTATTATCCTTCATGATCGTGATAGCGATATGCGTTATCATTCACGAGAGCGGTCACTACGCCGCGGCCGTCTGGCGTGGCGTACAGGTTCACGAGTTCGCTTTCGGGATGGGTCCCGGCATAATTTTGAAGCGCGCGTCCAACGGCACGCTGTGGTCGTGGCGTATGCTTCCCATAGGCGGCTACGTCCGCATGGAAGGCGAGGAGGAGGAACCCCGGCCAGGCGACGAGCCTGACAGAACGCGCTCTTTCAACATAAAGCGTCCCTGGGAGCGCTTTGTCATCATAGCCGGCGGGGCTTTTATGAACCTGCTTCTGGCTTGGCTTTTGACGGTATTTCTTCTTTCCGCGCATGAAGTCGCCAACCCTGAGCCGGTCGTCGGAAATCTCATACCCGGCAGGGCGGCCGTTGCGATGGGGGCTATGCCGGGAGACAGGGTGCTGTCGATAAACGGACGCCCTATCTCCAAGTGGGCGGAGATACGCAATACGCTGCAGATCATAGGAACTGACGAAGTAGAGATAGTCGTCAGGCGCGGTGATAACGATATCACTCTTATGGGAACGGTTCCGGAGGACGAAGAATTGGGAGTCCGTCTTTGGGGCGTCGAGCCGTCCAGGATAACCTATCCGATTCACAAAGCCGCGTTGATGGGTATGAAATATTGCTGGGATTTGAGCGTCATGCAATTGAACGGACTCAAGGATATGATAATCGGGAAAATAAAGCCCGACATAGCGGGTCCCGTCGGGATAGCGGTCATGGCCGGCAACGCGGCGCGCGATGGTTTCTGGACGTTTGTGATGTTCATGGCCATTATAAACCTTTGCGTGGGCATAATGAACCTGCTGCCTCTGCCCGCCCTCGACGGCGGCCGGCTTTTTTTCCTGCTGTACGAGATAATTTCCGGACGCAAATTTCCGGAGAAATGGGAGAACAGAATACATCAAGCCGGGCTTGTAATGCTGTTCGTTTTGATAGCGTTTGTCACATGGCAGGATATATTGCGCATAATAAAAAGATAAAAGCGCGAAATATTTTTATTGAATACGAGGAGGAATTACAGTGGGATTACTGAAACTGGAAGTTCTGTTTTCGAATACGGCGCGCGGCATGAAACCGTCGCCCATTCGCGAATTGCTGCCTTATATCAAGCGTCCCGGAATGATTTCGTTCGCCGGCGGCAACCCCGATCCGATGATATTTCCGATAGATGAATTCGCGGAATGTTCTGACATTCTAGCGCAAAATGGGAAAGAGGTTTTACAGTACGGCCCTACTGACGGATACGCGCCACTGAAAGATTTCATCTCCCGGTGGATGGCCCCTCGGATGGGGCGCGCCGTGGAACCGTCGGAGTTGCTCATCACCACCGGCTCACAGCAGGGAATGGATCTGCTCTGCGCGGCGCTTATCAACCCCGGAGATTACATAATAGTCGAGGATCCGACATATCCCGGGGCTATTCACACCATGCGCAACAGAGGAGCCGAATTCCTCACTGTTCCGTGCGATAAAGACGGACTGTTGGTCGATCTCTTGCCGAAAATGATAGAAAGCGCCCGCAATTCAGGTCACGCGCTCAAATTCATCTACACCATCGTGAACTTTCAAAATCCTGCCGGAAGCACGCTTTCCACGGAACGCAGAAAGAAACTGCTGGAAATCGCGGCTTTCTACGACATAATCGTCTTTGAGGATGACCCCTATGGGCATCTCCGTTACGACGGTACGGACGAGCCCACACTTTTCTCGATGGATACAGACGGCAGGGTGATATACGCCTGTTCGTTCTCGAAAATTTTGGCTCCAGGCGCGCGCGTGGCCTGGATTACCGGGCATAAGGATATCATAAGGAAAATGGTTCTCGTTAAACAGGGCGTCGACATGTGCACAAGCGTAGTCGCTCAGGCTCTTGTGTCGAGGTATTGCGAAAAAGGATATCTCGATTCGTTCCTGCCCAAAATAATCGCGCATTACAAAAAAAAGCGCGACGGCATGGCGGAGGCGTTCAAAAAATATTTACCCGGCTATGTGGAATACGACATCCCAAAGGGCGGTTTCTTCTTCTGGCTGAAAATCCCCGGCGTCGATACAGAAAAACTGTTCCACAACGCAATCGACAAAGGAGTGGCATTTGTACACGGCAGATCGTTCTATGCTTGCGGGGGCGGGGAAAATTGTCTGCGCACCTGCTTCACTTTCGCGCAGGAGGATGATTTGCTGGAAGGCTCACGCCGTCTGCGAGCGGCGATCGACGGCACCAGGCCTTGATATCGTCGATAAAATTGTTGACGGAGACGAAAAGACTGATATAATTGTTCTTGCTGGCCGGGGTGGCGGAATTGGTAGACGCACGGGACTTAAAATCCTGTGGACGTAAGTCCGTGCGGGTTCGATTCCCGCTCTCGGCACCATATTGGATACCGCGGGGTGGAGCAGTCCGGAAGCTCGTCGGGCTCATAACCCGAAGGTCACAGGTTCAAATCCTGTCCCCGCAACCAATTTATCCTTCAGGCGGCGGTGTAGCTCAGTTGGTCAGAGCATGCGGTTCATACCCGCAGTGTCGCCGGTTCGACTCCAGCCACCGCCACCAACCAACAAATAAAGACTAACGCTCTTTCACATAAAACCGGCGAAAACGCCGGTTTTTTCGTTACCGCTCACTGTGAAAATTTAATCGTTCAGTGAGCGGTTGAGTTCATAAAGGGCTATTTATTCAGCGTTTTCTTAGTTTGGGAATTAACACAACTCCGATTTGTACATTT
>JAITAT010000219.1 GCA_031283975.1 Synergistaceae bacterium | reverse complement strand
CCACCGCCTTTCACGGAGATGATACCATAAGTTGTCGGGTTCGTTTTTCCCGCAAGCATCCGCTTTTTGTGGTATTATTGACGAAGAGTCGTGATTCGATACTGGGAACTCCCGATTTGGATGTGCCGGAGAAATATGGCAAAATAAAATAGAGTGACGGTATAAGCGCAAACAGCGCCCTGATATCTTTGAGCGAAGATATCGGGGCGCTGTTGTCTCTTTATAACATGCCGGCTGATTTTCAATTGGGATTATTACATTCCTCGCAATTTTATCTCGCGTGACAGGCGCGACAGTGTCTCCATTCCGGCGACGGAGTTGCCTCCGGCGTCGAGGAGAGGGGAGAATACGGCAAGCCCCATTTTCCCCGGGACGGCACATATTATGCCTCCGCTCACCCCGCTTTTCGCCGGAACTCCGACCTTCACGGCAAACTCGCCCGACTCGTCGTACAACCCGCATACGCTCATGAGCCCGGTCACGGTGCAGGCCGTCTCCCGCGAGAGTACACGCTCTCCGGTGATGGGATTCAGCCCGGCATTCGCGAGGGTTCCGCCCATTACCGACAGGTCGTTGGTGTCGGCGTATATGCTGCACAGTTTGAAGTACAGGATCAGGCTCTTATCAACCGCCGAGAGCGTTCCTATGCTGTGCATGAAGTACGCCAGCGCTCTATTGCGGTCGGCCGTCGAATTTTCAGACATGAAAACGCGTTCATTGACGCACAGTCTGCGTTTTCGTCCGGCCATTTTCCAGGCGAATTCAAGGAGATGATCGATGGCCCCTCTTCCGAAGCGCTCCGCCATAATTCCGGCGATCACAATAGCACCCGAGTTTATGAACGGATTGAGTGGAATGCTCGACGTCATCTCGAGTTTCATTATGGAATTGAACGGTTCCGAGCAGGGTTCCATCCCAACTCTTGCGAATACGTAGTCGTACCCGAACATTTCGAGCGAGAATGACAGGGATATTATCTTAGCTATCGATTGCATCGAAAATAACGCACCCGAGTCCCCCGCCGAAAAAGTGGCTCCGTCCACCGTCGTGGCCGACAGCGAGAAGAGCCCCGGGTCTGTTTTCGCCAGTTCAGGTATGTACGTGGCCTGTTTGCCGTTTCTCGTCATTTTGCGGCAATCCGACGCCGTCTTGTCCAATATGTTCTGGAGTTCGCAATTCATCAGTCGACGTACCTTTTATGTATTTTCTATTTTTTCAAGAAACCGCTCAGGAAAACCTGATCGGCCTTCGGGTCCGGTTCCCCCGCCATTTGACGGTCGCGGTAATCGGCGAAAACCTTGCAGGTCACGCCCGAGAGAAGCAGGATGCCCACCAGATTTACGAGCGCCATGATCCCGTTGAAGAAATCCGCCATCTCCCAGACGAGGGGGACGTCGCTCACCGCGCCGAAATAGAGCATACAAAGGACGGCGACACGGTATACCATTATTCCGCTTTTGCCTATTTTGGGAAAGATGTAGTCGATATTGCTCTCGCCGTAGTAGTAGTTGGCGAGTATCGAACTCCACGCGAAGAAGAATATCGCGAACGCGATGAGGAGCGTTCCAAAGTTCCCGATCGACGCTTTGACCGCGAGCTGGGTCAGCTCTATGCCTGTCTTGCCGGATTCCAGTTCGCCGGAGAGCAGGATGATGGCGGCTGTGGCCGTGCATATCACTATCGTGTCCACAAACACGCCCATCATTGCCACGAAGCCCTGGCGCACGGGATGCGCGACCTCCGCCGTCGCGTTGGCGTTCGGGGTAGAACCCATCCCGGCCTCGTTGGAGAACAGTCCTCTTGCCACACCGTATCTGAAAGCCGCCGCGACGGTATGTCCCAATACGCCGCCGGCCATCTGTTTGAAGCCGAACGCGCTTCCGATTATCAGCTTTATGACGCTTGGAATCTGGGATATATTGGTCACGATCACATAAAGCGCCGTCAGTATATAGATGCCGGCCATGAGAGGGACTATTATCTCGGCGACGCGGGCGATTCTGCGCAGTCCGCCAAAGATGACGAGAGCCGTCAGAACGATGACCACTGCGGCGACCGCCCGCTTGTCAATACCCACCCCTCCGTGCAGCCCGGCGGCGATCGAGTTGCACTGGACCGCGTTGAAGATGAACGCCATGGATATGATGATGCAGACCGAAAATAACATGCTCATCCATTTCTGTCCGAGCCCCTTTTCGATGTAATACGCCGGGCCGCCGCGATACGTGCCGTCGCCGTTGTCCACGCGGAAGACCTGGGCCAGTATCGCCTCCGCCATGATGGTCGCCATGCCGACCAGCGCCGTTATCCACATCCAGAATATCGCTCCCGGCCCGCCTGAGACGAGCGCCGTCGCGACTCCCGCAAGGTTGCCCGTCCCAACTTGAGCCGCGAGTCCCGTGCAAAGAGCCTGAAAGGAGGTGATGCCGCCTTTGTCGCCCTGTTTTCTGCCGCCGAGCGTCATCTTGAACATGTGAGCGAAATATTTTATTTGGGGAAAGCCGAGACGTATGGTGTAATAAATACCCGTACCGAGAAGTATCCAAATCATGCCCCATCCCCACAATATCCCGTTGGACGCTTCAAAGAAGGACTTGATCATTGCTTGCATTTCCCGCATAAAAACCACTCCTCATATTATGAATAGATAACTGAGAACGTACAAAACATTGTTTATTATGCGGAATTGTCATTTTTTGTCATAAGTATTAAAGCGCAGCGGAAATACGTTAAAATTTCGGATAAATCGGCTCGAACGCGTATTTTGTTCGCTTGCATGGTCATCGACGGGGCAAACGCGCCAAGCCCAGGAACCGCCGTTCAGACACATGAAATCGTCATATATTACGAATGAGGCCCTTTGACAAACATTCCGCGAGATAGTAATTTTTGACAATATACAATATCAAGAACTGCGGCGCCTGACCTTTTGAGTATGGTCAGGGCCGCGGCGTTGAATAAATGTCATCGGGGATTCGGTTCTCTATAACATCAATGAGAGCGGACTATCTCCTTCACGACCATCAGGCGGCTCAGGACGGAGCGCTCGTTTTCCTCCAGCTTCATCGATATGCTGCGTATGGCTTCGGTGAAACTGGGTATCATGACGTGTTCCAGCGCGTTGACGCGCCTGCGTGTGCGCTCTATTTCGAGCGACATCAGCATAAGACCCTTTTCCTCGGCGGCAAGTTCGACAAGACGCCTGATTATCCTGGAAAATCGCTCCAGGGCGACGTCCAGGCTGCCGGGCGACGACCCCAGGCCGTAACTCAGCTTTACGGCCATATCGGGAAGATCGAAGCGGGGGATATTGACGCTCATCACGTTATGATACGTCGCTTTTACGCTCGTCTCGCCGCCGGCCATCAGAAGCGTCTGCTCTATCATCGAGGGCAGCGTTTGGGCGCGCGCCATCTGAAAGCTTTGGAAGCACTTGTGCAGTTCACCCTCCACTTCCTCGCGCAATTTTTTTACGTCGCGGGCTTTTTTCATAAACTCCTTTATCAGCGCGTCCTGCTTGTCCTTGAGGAGTTTGTGGCCGCGCTTCGCCGTAACTACGCGTTTTTTGAGGCGCGACAGCTCCATTCTGTTCGGGTTTACGTTGAGCGCTTTAGCCACTTCTACGCCTCCTTACGACGCTTTGTCCTCTTTTATCGCCAAGAGAGGCCGAAGATACTTTTCGATGTAGGCGTCCCTGATACGTTTCAACTCTTTGACCGGCACTATCGTCAGAAGGTCCCATCCGAGCTGCAGCGTCTGTTCCACCGTCCTGTTCTCATATTCGCCCTGACGGACGTAAGTGTTCTCGAACATGTCGGCGAATTTCGCGAACGCCTTGTCCTCCTCGCTCAACGCGCCGTCGCCCAGGATGACGGCCAGCTCCTTCGCTTCTTTGCCCTGCGAGTAGGCCGCGAAAAGCTGGTTCATGAGATCGGCGTGATCCTCACGCGTTTTTCCGCTGCCTATGCCTTTATCCTTCAGGCGCGAGAGGGACGGCATGACGTCCACGGGCGGATAAATGCCCTTGCGGTGCAAACTGCGGCCCAGGATTATCTGGCCCTCGGTGATATAACCCGTGAGGTCTGGAATGGGGTGCGTTTTGTCGTCCTCTGGCATGGTCAGTATGGGGAACTGGGTTATCGAACCTGTTTTGCCGCGCAGACGGCCCGCTCGCTCGTACATGGTGGCGAGGTCGGTGTACAGGTAGCCGGGGTAGCCGCGGCGTCCGGGGACTTCTTTGCGCGCCGCCGATATCTCCCTCAGAGCCTCGCAGTAATTGGTGAGGTCGGTCAGAATGACCAGCACATGCATGTCGTGCTCGAACGCCAGATATTCCGCGCAGGTGAGGGCGAGCCTCGGAGTGGCGATACGTTCGATGGCCGGGTCGTCCGCCAGGTTGACGAACATGACTGTGCGTTCGAGGGCGCCGGTCTTACGGAAGTCCTCCATGAAGAAGGAAGCCTCCTCGAATGTTATGCCCATTGCCGCGAACACGACCGCGAACGCCGCGTGTCCGCTGATGACCCTGGCCTGACGCGCTATCTGCGCCGCCATTCTGTTGTGAGGCATACCGCTGCCGGAGAATATAGGCAGCTTTTGACCGCGCACGAGAGGGTTCATCCCGTCTATCGTCGATATGCCCGTCTGAATGAATTCCGAGGGATAGTCCCGCGAATACGGATTCATGGGGTTTCCGTTGACATCCAGGAACGTCTCGGGGATTATGTCGGCCCCTCCGTCTATGGGGGCTCCCCGTCCGTTGAATATGCGCCCCATCATGCTTTTAGCCACCGGCAGCATCAGAACGTCTCCCAGGAAACGCACTTTCGTCGTATCGGCGTCTATTCCGGTACTGCC
>JAITAT010000170.1 GCA_031283975.1 Synergistaceae bacterium | reverse complement strand
AATGAACTGCGCCAAACTTTCGTTTTTTGAAAGGTTTGGCGTACCTGATAGAGCTTCACGATATTCGGCAAATGAGAAAGGTAGCATTGAAATTTCGATATATCTGCCGGTGAGCAGCGTCGCCAGTTCGCCGGACAAAAGCCACGCGTTGGAGCCAGTCACATATAAATCCACATTTTTCCTGATAAAGAGGCTGTCCGCCATGCGCTCGAAACCAGCGACATTCTGCGCTTCGTCGAGAAATACATAGTTCATTTCGTCAGGCGTCAGCCGATCGGTAATATGACGATGGATTTCCTTGTAATCTCCGATGGATAACGTGTTCAAGTCCTCGAAATTGTAGAACTGTATCCGGTTTTCTTGAACAGCGGCGCGCAGCTCGGCGGCGAACATCTCGAACAAAGTGGATTTACCGCAACGGCGCATTCCCGTCACGACCTTGATGAGATGCTCGTCCTTGAAGTCGCGAAGGTTTTGCATGTATGGGCGTCGTTCAATGAATTGCATCTACATCCTCCTCTGGCGGCATGTAAACACTCAAAGGCGCGGTCCGGCGAATTCCTCCACGTATTTTTTGAGCAGCTCCACCGTGGGTTGTATTCCGATGCTGCTGTCGATGCAGAGGTGGTAGTTTTGCGCTTTTCCCCACTTCTGCTGAGTGAAGAAGTTGTAGTACGCCGCGCGGTCTTTGTCCTGTTTGCGGATATAGCCGCTCAATTCGCCGAAACCTTCTTTGTAGTCGTCGCGCACTATTTTGATTCTCCATTCGAGCGGCGCGTGGACGAAAATTCGGACGCAGTTCTCCATGCCGGACAGGACATAATCGGCGCATCTGCCGATTATGACGCAGGATTCGCGCTCCGCGACATCCTTTATCACGTTGGACTGCGCGATGAAAACCTGTTCATGTATCGGCAGCTCGTTATACGTCATGTAGACGTTGTACAGGAAACCGGACGCCTTTCTGCCCTCCACGGTTTCTATGAAGTCCTCGTGAAACCCGCTTTCCGCGGCCGCGAGCGCGATCAGTTCCCTGTCGTAAAAGGCGTATCCAAGTTCCTCGGCAAGACGCCGGCCTATGAGCCGCCCTCCCGAGCCGTACTCGCGCGCTATCGTAACGGCAATTTTTCCCATGTTCATCCTCCTCGTCCGGGGCGTTTGCGGAACAAGTATCCTCCGGGCGGCGCTCAAACCTATTCCGGGGTTTTGCGCCTGCTCTTCGGGTATTTATCGGGCGACGCGGAGTCCCATATCGTGTAGAACCCGTCCACGTCAGGTTCGTCCTCCGCGCCTAGAAATTCCAGCACTGCCCGCCCCGCCTGCCGGGCCGACTCGAGTTCGCTCTCGGGGAAATCCGCGTGGTTGAACGGTCCGCCTTCGCCGGCGTACACGGCTTCTATCAGCCGTTTCCCCAAATGATTTCTCGACGATACCCACGTCGGGGCAACCGATACCCGAGTTATCACCGCCCGCCCGCCCGGTTCTTTCTCGACGTCCACGGCCAGCGCCACGCTGCGTTCCCGCGGTTTCGTGCGCTGGAACGAGATGAAGTTTCCGAGCGAATACGCCACCGCGGAGTACCTGTCGGAACTCGTTATCTCTATGGGTTGGAGGACGTGAGGGTGCGTTCCTATCACTATATCGGCCCCATTTTTCAGGCACAGGGCCGCCACGTCCCTCTGGCGTTTCGTCGGGGAGTGCTGATATTCATTCCCCCAGTGCAGGCACGCCACGAGTATATCCGGGGAATACGTCATGGCCCTGTTCAGCCCCTCCGTAACCGTGTCGTTCGATATGACGTTCAGCGCGAGGTCTTCGGAAGCGGCGGCGGTTCTTCGGATATTGCTGCCATAGGAGTAATTGACGAATCCCCACCGCAGGCCGGCGTACTCCACGATCAACGGTTCTTCCGGGTCATCCCGCGAGGCGAGCCCCGTCCAGAAAATACCGGCTTCGTCCAGGATTTTCGTCGTGCGGGCCGCGGCGTCAAGCCCCTTGTCCATAATATGGTTGTTCGCGAGCGTCACTATATCCATTCCGAGATAGTTCAGCGCGTCGGTCAGCGCGTCGGGAGTGTTGAACGCCGGATACCCGGAAAATTTTTTATCTTCGCCGGCGAAAACCGTTTCGAGGTTGCCTACCGCGAGAGAATCCCAGAAAAGGGGCAGCGTTCTTCGCACCTGCGGCTTGAAATCCCACGACGTCCCGTTTTGCGCGGCGGCCAACTGTTCCTTATGTACCATAACGTCTCCGACAAACACGGCGCGAGCGCGGATAGTTTCGTCTCCGGCGGCGGGAGCGGCGTTGAAAAGAACGAAAAGCGCCAGCATCGGCAAGATTGTTCGAAATTTCGGCATATATTTATCTTATCCTTTCTGTTTCGCCCGCTCGGGCTTATCGGTTCACACTGTCCAACCGTCGCTGTATTTCATGTTTTTCAGCGCGTGCAGGATGTTGTTCGGCAGATTGGGGGCTTTTCTCGACAGCATCCTCAGGCTCGCTTTTACGTAAGCCCTCATCGACGACGCCTCGTACCCGCAGCAGAAATTGACGAGAGGCAGATTCAATTTTTCCGCCCGCTCCGTGATCGCCGCTTCCGGCACGTACACCAGGGGCCTTATCACCCTAACTCCGGAACGGGTCATCAGCATGTTGGGGTGAAAGCAGCGGAATTTTCCCCCGTACATCAGATTCAGAAACACCGTTTCGACGACATCGTCTCTGTGATGCCCCAGCGCGAGAGACGTACAGCCGTCCCCGGCGGCGTTGGAGGCGAGAATGCCGCGCCGCAGGTTGGCGCACAGACTGCATGGAGAATCGGTTGCGGATTTTTCCAGAATTTGGAAGATAGGATGACGTATCACCCTGTGGGCCACTCCGCAAAATTTCGCGAACGCGCTGAGCGAAGCGACGTCGCGCCCCTCCGTAGGGTCGACCGTTATAGCCTCGACGGTGAAACTGACGGGGCTCCTTTTCCGCAGGCAGCAGAGCGAACGAAGCAAAAACGCGCTGTCTTTTCCTCCCGACAGACCGACCGCTATTTTGTCCCCATCCCGTATCATGGAGAAATCAGCGATGGCCTGCCCGATCATCCGCGTTATTTTTTTATCCGATAACGGAGTTTTGGTATGCAAATGCCTGACGCGGGCCGCGGCGACAATCAGCCGGGAGTCAAGACCTGCCGCGTTTCGTTTTCGGATGCCCGCCGTTCCTGAATCTCCTTCTGAAATTTTTCCCTGGCCCGTAGATACTCGCCTATTTTCATATCCTCTATTTTGATATGATTCACGAGCCAGTCCCCGATACTGGACTGTATTCTGGAAATCACCTCGGCGGTCGGGCCCTCCAGTTTGAAATCGGATTTCAAGCTTATAATCATTATTTTAAATTCATCGTGATAACGTTTGTGTTTATAGTAATCGGGATAGTGATTTTCCTGCTGTACCCTTTCCTCGTCCGTGAAATGCCTGATTACGTATTCACCGAGAAATTCCATCGTATTCGCTATTTCCGAATGCCCTTTGCCTTCCTCGCACGCGCCCATAAATTCATTGAAAGCGGCGAATAGCTGCCGGTGCTGGGCGTCTATTTCAGGATGTCCGATTTCTATGCTTTCGTCCCAAGCGTACTTCACCTGTATCACCTCCCGGCAAGGCTGTATACACAGCGTATTTGCCCGGCGCGATCACCGGGTTTCGTTTATCACGGGCAAACCGTTCAGGTGTGGTCTTCGGAGACCGGTTTCGGCCGAGTAAGACCATATACTTTCCGCGTCATAGATATTCCATCCCATGCCGCCGAACATGCCCGGATCGGAGAATTGTTCGGTGGTGAACGCCTGAATGCCTCTGCCGTCCGAGTTGTCTTCATTGGTACCGTTGTCGTCCCTGCGCCATACGCAGTCGACGATATTGCCGACGGACTCCTTTGTGGTAAACCCTTTGACTTTTGAGGAGAGTGAACCGAACGCGTAGCATTTTGAAATCACCACGTTGCCGGTATGCTTGCGCATGTATCCGGCGAAGCCCCCGGCCATTGATTTGCTCTCTTCCGAAGCGACCGCCCCGACGCAGTAGCAGTTTTCTATGCTCGTAGTGGTTCCGTCGTCGCAGCTTGCCGAACCCACGAATCCGCCGACCGAACCGTCGCCCGTGACACTGCCGCACGAATACGACAGACTGACGGAACCCCTCATGACGTA
>JAITAT010000152.1 GCA_031283975.1 Synergistaceae bacterium | reverse complement strand
ACTATGCAAGTCAGAAATTTTATGGAACTCGCCTTGAAACTCATTCCTTATCTGTTGAAACGCAGCAGCCTGAAATCCTTTTTGCCCACGCGGAGTTGAACATACCCGCCGGGCAGCAGATCGCCGGACGTTATCGTCATCGCCTCGCCGGTGACTCTATCCCCGTTGAGGTAGACCCCTCCCTCTCTTATTTTGCGCCTGCCCTCGCCCTTGCTCGACACCCCGCCCGAAGCGACTAGGGCGTCCAGAAGGGGAATCGGCATGGGGGAAGCGATGTCGCCAACCGGTATTTCCGACGCCAGCGTATCCAGCAGCTCCGCGTCAGCGGACTTCACTCCGGTTTCGCCGAACAGCACAGAACTTGCGTCCCTTACCCTGCGCGCGACGTCATCTCCGTGGACCCTCGCCGTCATCTCCCACGCGATGAGTTTCTGGGCCTCGCGTCTCTCGGGGCGCGCCGAGTGGCGCCGCATAATGTCCGCTATCGTTTCGAGACTCTCGAACGAGTACATTCTGTGCAGCATCTCTATATCGCGGTCATCGGTGTTCACCCAGAACTGATAAAACTTGTACGGGCTGGTCTTTTGGGGATCTAGGTACACCGCGCCGTCCTCGGACTTCCCGAACTTCGTCCCGGCGGCGGTGAGAAGGAGCTGAAAAGTGAGACCGTATGCCTGCCCTCCGCTGCGCTTCCTGATGAGGTCTATCCCCCCGATGATGTTGCCCTGCTGATCGTTGCCGCCCATCTGCATCGCGCAGCCCATCGTGTTGAACATATGGTCGAAATCGTAGGCTTGAAGGAGGATATAAGACATCTCCGTGTAGGTTATGCTCTTTTCGGGGTCTTCCACGCGGCTCCGAACGTATTCGCGGTTTATGAGTACATTTACGGGGAAATATTTGCCGGTGTCCCGCAGGAACTCGATGAAACCGATTTTGGAGAGCCAGTCGTGGTTGTTCGGCATAGTCGCCGAAGTGGGGCCGCAGTCGAAATCGAGAAATTTAGCGAGCTGTTTTTTGATACACTCGGCGTTATACGCCACTTTATCGACGGACAACAGCGCGCGCTCTTTTGTTTTGCCCGAAGGGTCGCCTATCAGCCCCGTCCCTCCGCCGGCGAGCGCTATGGGACGGTGTCCCAGTTTTTGAAGCCACGCCAGTCCCATGATCGGGATCATGTTGCCCACGTGAAGGCTGTCGGCGCTAGGGTCAAAACCGACATAGCCCGCGACGATCTCCTGTTCCATCTTTCGGCCCAGTTCCTCGGGATGGCTGCACCACTCCACGAAACCACGCCTGCTCATTATTTCGTAAAAGTTCTGGGGCATACGGGACGATCTCTCCTTTTAGCTGTATCGTTTTCGTCAATAATAGCATATAGCGCTGCCCGACGTCGCGGATTCCAGCGTTATGAACATTCTGCCGAGAGACGACATGACGTTTTTGAGGTTATCCGCGGATTCCTCGTCAAGCGGTCCTTCCTCGCCCTCCTCGTATATCATCGAGTTGAGCGCCGGCACTTCGGCAAGGGACGCGCCGAGCATGGGAAAGTCGACGTATGCCCAAGCGATTGCGGAAGACGCCGACGCGACCAGATCTTTCGCCTCGAAATTTTGTTCGGAGTCGGGCGGCACAAGCCCTATGACGGCTTTTTCGCCGTTTGAGGCGGCAAAGATAGTAAAAGGCAAATTCGTCATTCCGCCGCGGCTGAAACCTTCCACCGGCGTAGGCTCGGCCCCGATGAAAAGCTCCGACCAAAATTTGTCTATCAGGCTGAAAGACGCTTCTCCACGATCCGCCATGTCCGCGACGATCCCCGGGAGGTCAAACCAGAGAAGCTGCGTCCGCCCTCCCAGAGAGAACACCGAGCGGCCCGTAAGTATGTTCTGTATCTCCGATGTTCGCATTCCCATCTTCCGCATCTGTTCCGCGGCGTATTTCAGCGGACCGGGCAGGGACGGCATGGTCCTGCCGGGATTCGGCAAATTTATGCCAAACGACAGCACCAGCGGATCGGGCATGAAAATATCTATATCTTTCCAATCCCTGGGGCGCAAATCGTTCAAAAACGCGTGGTTCATTATATTTTCCGCGCCGGAAATCTCCCATTTCGCCCGGCTCGCCCGCGCGTCGCCGGAAGTGACCCACGCCGCCTCTATCTCCAGAACGTTTCCGTCCGAGCGCGAATCGGAGGCGCCGTTTACCGCCTGGAATATCAGACCGCCGTCGGACAGATAAACGTGCCCCCCCCATTGCGGCTCCACGGCCCATTTTTTCCCTATCCCGGCGGCGGCGCCGTCGTTTACCGCCATTATCCTCTCGATGCCCCCCCTTGACCCGGCAACGAACACCAAATCGTCAATCGCCGCGATATAAAGAGGTTCCGACAGGTTGCCGGCGCTGAGCCTGTACACCCCTTTCCTCCCGGCGGAACGCAGTTTCGCTTCCTCGAAATTACGTTTCCAACCGGCGGGCAGTTCACCCGCGTTCAGCGCGTCATATTCCTCCAGCGCGGGAACGAAAACCCCGCAAACGGAAAACCGCTCGTCATATTCGGCAATGAGAAGGGCCATCGCGTCCGCCGAGCCGAAAATCGGCATAAAGAGCGTCATTCCGGACACCCCGTGCCGAACGGATGGCGTGTCGGCGAAGAGCCGCGCCGCGCCGCGCGGGAATTCGCCCTTGAGCGCGCTTATTACTATCACGGAAGCGCCGGCGTCCGGTTCCGGCAAAAGTTCGAGCAGAGACGACTGGAGACCGGCCGGAGTACCGTCCGAAAGAGAGCGGATAAATACGGCAACTATCAGGATGAAGAGCAGGGATGAAACGACAGTGATCGCCCTGCCGGCCACCAGTATCCTTGCCCGCTCGAAAATCGCCGAGAAAATATCGAAAATTTTTTTTTGCATTCCTCGAGTCTTTGCTTTTTATTTTGGCTTGGCGTTTCTGACTGATTGCAGTATAAGGCGCGACGATTCGAGCAGGGGAGCTATCTCGCGGTAATCGCCCCTGGAATCGAGGCTCTCCCTTATCGACTCCGTCTCGGACGCTATTTCCGCGAGCAGGGCCAACACCGTTTCGCCGTCCGCCCGCGCGTCTGTCTTTCCGGGAGACGCGCGCCGCACTATGGCAGGTTCCTTGCCGGGAAGGGCGGATAATTCGTACACGGCGCCGGCGGATGGGACAGCCGCGTCATATCCAATTTCACGGATACCGGAGGCAAGCGATTCGGAGGATTTTAGCTCTCCGTGCGTAACGAAGAATGAAGCGCCTTTCCCGAAATGAGAGACCCAGGAGAGCAGATCGTCCCTGTCGCCGTGAGCGGAAAAACCTCCCAGCGTATGCATGGCCGCGTTCACC
>JAITAT010000132.1 GCA_031283975.1 Synergistaceae bacterium | reverse complement strand
GATACGCAAACAGGTTCCGGAACGGCGATAGGCGAGGTGCCGCAGGGAAGCGTAATATCGATCGGGATCCTTCAGAAGGGTGATATCAAAATATCGGCGCAAAACGGTCTCGAAGACTTGCTGAATAAGATGAAACTCAACGAGGACGAGGGCTACAGATATTCCGCGGTGTTTGCCGTATCATGCGTGGCGAGATACTACGTCATGGCGGGCGATAACGGGCTCGAAGCGGAGACGCTCCGCGACGGGCTGTCTCGAAATATCTCACTGTCGGGGTTCTACAGTTTCGGCGAAATATGCCCCACATCCATACGCGGCAGGGCCAACAACGCCGCTCATAACGAGTCGCTGGCGCTTCTCGCTTTGTAATGCCATAACCAGAGCGGAGCGCCGCGAAGATATTCGAGGAATTCATGAGCGATGAAAACGGATATCAGACCGACGAACGGGATATAAAAAAAATTATATCCGAATACCGGAAAAGCCGGAGGAAACTCAACAAGCTGGAACACAGCTACAACCAGCTCGCGATGATGTATGAACATGCCGAGCATCTGAGGAGTTTCAACGAGAAGAAACTTTCGGCCCAATTGCTTTATAACAAGCTTTTGCTCGAAACTTCCCCGATCGTGGTGTTTATCCTGGACAATGAAACGCGCTATATCATAGGCACCAACAAGCTGATGCAAATGCTCGCGTTCTCCGATCAGAAGGAAATGGAGGGGCTCTCGTTCAGGCAGCTCTTCATACGCGTGACGTCGGATGAGTGGGTTCTGCGAATGGAGGAGTGCTTCCGCAAGTCGCTCTATGAATCCGCCGCCGTTTCATTCAATGACAGCGTGATGTTTAAATCCGGCAGGACGCTGCGTTGCGATGTCGAAGTTTCCCCGGCGGTAGATTCCGATGGCAACTGCCTGGGGCTGTCGGTGGTCTTTCACGACGTCACGGAGCTGACCGCGGCCGCCGAGCGGGCGGAGGCCGCGGACAGGGCAAAAAGCACATTCCTCGCCAACATGAGCCACGAGATACGCACTCCTATGAACGCCATAAAAGGCATGAGCGACCTGCTTCTTTTAACGAGGCTCGACGACGTTCAAAGGGGCTACGCACAAAGCATCACAAACGCGTCTCATTCGCTGCTCGCGATAATCAACGACATCCTGGATTTTTCCAAGATAGAAGCCGACAAACTGGAACTTGTCGAGACTCCGTCGGATTTAGGCGCCCTTATGTCGGATATTTCCGGCCTGATAAATTTTAAAGCCTCCGAGAAGAACGTTGGATTCGTCTCCCATATCGATCCGCTTGCCCCGTCTTTGATAATATGCGACGACATAAGGCTGAAACAGGTCTTGCTCAACCTGCTGAACAACGCGGTAAAATTTACGAAAGAGGGATACGTCGGACTGTCGGTGTCGTGCGAGCACGCAAAGGGCGACATGGTGAGACTGTACTTCGAGGTGTCCGATTCGGGCATAGGCATAAAAGAAAACGAGCTCTCGATGATATTTCAGCCGTTCGCGCAGACGGACAGATATATCAACCGCAATGTCGAGGGCACGGGGCTGGGGCTCCCGATAAGCAGCCGGCTGGTCAAAAAGATGGGCGGAGTACTCGAGGCCAGGAGCAAATACGGGGAAGGAAGCGTATTCTACTTCTCCATAGAAGTCCGGGCCGCGTCGAGTATGCCCCTGGCCTACATCATCAATCCGGCGTCAAAGCGTATTCTGCTGCTGATGGACACGATGCGTCTCGAAGAATACGGACGCATGCTGAGAGATTTGGGGGTATCGTACGACATTTGCGAAAACGAGACCGAATTCGCCGGGCTGCTCGCGAAAAATTCGTACACGCATCTTATATACAGATACGACGCGGGACGGCATATCATAGACGAGTATACGGACAAAATACCGCCGTCCTGCCGGATAGTCGCCGTGAAAGACATCAGGGCCGCCGCCAATCAGCACACTGGCGCGAACATAGAAGTGCTGTTCGAGCCTGTCCTGGTGACGGCCGTCGCGCGAGCCGCGAACGACATGAAATCGGGGCAGGACCTTCGCGGAGGAGTGAGCGGAGAATACATCGGGGCTTTCAAGTGCGTGAACACGGAAATACTTCTGGTCGACGACAACGACATCAACCTGATGGTGGAAAGTGAACTGCTGCGCCAGTACAACGTCGAACCCGATACGGCGGAAGGCGCGAAAACAGCTTACGATATGGTGAAGGACAAGCGATACGACATCATTTTCATGGATCACATGATGCCCGAGATAAACGGGATAGAAGCGACCAAGACGCTGCGCGCCGCTTCCGGCTGGACACGGACGGTTCCGATAATAGCGCTCACCGCCAACGCGATCACCGGCATGAAAGAGACGTATATATCGTGCGGCATGAACGACTACATCAGCAAGCCCATAGAAATACCGGAACTCAACCATGTACTCCTGAAATGGCTGCCCAAAGAAAAGATAATCATAGCCGCACAGGCCGGCGGGGCCAGCGAGAACGGCAGTATCGCGGCAAGGCTGTCCGGGGCGCTCGATACCCAGACAGCTCTCGCCAGGATAAGCGGTTCCGAAGACGCCTACATCGGAGTCGTAAACACGTTCATCGTAAGTATCCCCGAAAGAGTGGAACACATGGCCGCCTGCATCGGGCGCAACGATTTCGCGGCTTTCAGGGCGAGCATACATTTGTGCCGGAGTTCCCTTGCCAACATAGGCGCGGCGGAGATATCGGAAGAAGCGAGGGCGCTTGAAAACGCGGCGATATCCAAAAATTACATGTTTGTCAAAAATAATTTCGGCGCGTTCAAGGCGCGTATGGAAGGACTCTTTTCGTTTATCCGCGAAATCGTGCCGAAACGCGCGTTCGGGGATCCGCCGGCGAAAGGAGCCGGGAAGTCCGATGTCCTGCGCAATCTGCTCGAGGAAGTGTGCGTCATGATGGACAATCTGGAGCACGACGGGGCGATTGGGACAATGGACGGGATAATTTCCGAAAGTTACGGCGTGGATTTGGACAGGAAGCTCTTTCAGGCGCGGGCGGCCATCGACTCCTTCAATTACGATCGCGCCTCGGAAATAATAATGTCGGTACTTGGAGAAAAAGACGGAGAATCCTCGGATGAGCGATGACAAACAGACCCCGGCCATTCTAGTGGTGGATTGCGACGCTACCGATCTGCGAATGTTTCAGGAGATACTGAAACATTCCTGCAAAGTTTACGCCGCGCCGTCGGGCGAGCGGGCCATGACTTTCCTCGGGAACCATACGCCGGATTTGATTTTGATCGACGCCGAGATGCTGGAGATGAGCGAATACGACCTCATAAAGCGCATCAAAGAGGAACCCCGCCTATCGTCCATTCCGCTTCTTTTTCTGACGGCGCAAAAGAGACACGAAAAAGAGGAGCGCGTCTTTCAGCGCGGCGCGACGGATTATATTCTGAAACCGATCAGCAAAAACACCGTGCTCGCCAGAGTGAACCTGAACGTGGAACTCGAAAATTACCGCAGGCGTCTCGATACGCTGATAAGCGAGGAAACCGGCCGTCTGTCCAGGACGCAGGACTCCATGCTGGATATGCTGGCGAACACTTCGTCGCGGCGCAGCGGCGGAACAGCGGGGCGCCCGGACAGAACGGCGGCGTATACGCGCGTAATCCTGGAGGGACTCGCTAATCGCGACAACCGGGCGTACTCGATACCCCCGGTTCACCGGGAATATATGATCAGAGCCTCTAAGCTGCGCGACATCGGAAAGATGCACGTCGCGGACGGCATACTCCTGAAACCGGGCAAGCTCACCGGTGAGGAGTTCGCGGAGATAAAAAAACACGCGGCGCTCGGCGCGACGATGATAGACGGCGCGGCTAAGTCTCTTGGGGACGACCCGTCATTTCTGCCCGCGGCTCGCGAAATCGCCATGACGCATCACGAATGGTGGAACGGTTCCGGGTATCCCGGCGGGCTCGCCGGGGACGCCATACCTATCTCTGGGAGGGTGACGGCACTCTCGGATATGTACGAATCCCTGACCTCCAACCGCCCCTACAGAGACGCGATGACCCACGGCGAAGCCGTGTCGGTGATTTACGGCGAGACGGGAACCCATTTCGACCCGAAGATGATGGAACTCCTGGACTACATTTTTCCAAAATTCGCGGAAATTTCGGGCGCTCCGTAGGGGGGGTATTCGCGCGTGATGTTTTATGTTATCCGCCCGAGCGGAATTTTTTTAAGTACGCTTTCAAACCCACGCTATCCGATGACGCGCGAAAAGCATGATACACTCTTTCCGAGAAGCTTGCCCACTTCTCGCTTCAAACTCGGGCTATAATCATGCGTGAAATAATAGCATCGGAAGTCGGAGGAGGAAACGGCTCATGTTATTCAAGCTGGCGCAGATTTTTTTCAGAATATATTTTTTCATCTATCACCGCGTCTCGGTAAAGGGGCTGACTGAACTCAAAAAATTCCTCGCCGGCCGGAACGGTAAACCCGTGATCCTCGCCGCCAACCACGAAAGCTATCTCGACCCTCCGCTGGTGGGGATGCTGTATCCCCATGCCATCAGATTCATCGCCTGGGACGAACTCTTCAAGGTTCCGGTGTTCGCGTCGTTAATCCGCGCGCTCGGCGCCGTGCCTGTGAACCAGCAGGACAAAAACAGCGCGGCTAGCCTGTTGCGCGACGTCATTGGATTTATAAAGGACGGTTACAGCGTATTGATATTTCCAGAGGGCGAGCGGTCGCCGGACGGAAATTTGCAGCCCTTCGAGGGCGGCGCCGCCCTTATCGCCTCTAAGACGGAAACCCCTATCGTGCCGGTATGGATAGACGGCACATTCGAAGCGTATCCGATATTCCGCAAATTTCCGCGCCCTCGCCATGTGGCCGTGACGTTCGGCGAACCTATTTTCCCGGAAAAGCTGCCGGCCGGCATGACCGAAAAGGAGCGCCGCCAGACGCTGCTCGATTCGCTGGAACGTTCGCTCGCCGCAATGAGGGACGGAGAGTAAGCCCCGTCATTTACTGCGCCGGGGAGACGGCTTAACGTCCCGCGCTCTGTTACGGCTGATACAGCCACACCGCGGAAGCCTCCGTTATGCCGAAATTTATTCCCATTCCGTTCATTGTGAAGGTAAAACTCGCCCCTTTCGGCGATTCTATCTTTTTTATGCCGGATATTTCGGCGCCGGGGACAAAGCCGGCCGCGTTGAGACGGCGATGAAGCTCATACTGGGCGGTGACGCGGGCTATCACTCCGTTGGAGCCGTTTGGCATCAGGCACATCGGCGCAGGGAGTTCATGAGCCGAGTCCAGTTTGTCCAGCAATTCACGCAGCCATGTCTCGTTTCTGCGTTCAGCCTGCGTCAACGCGTCGGTAAAGGCGGCCAGCCTCATCTCGGTGACCTCGTCTATCTCGTGTTCCATCACGCAGGCGACGCTCTGCGCCCGTTCCCTGGAAAATCCCAATATCCGCACGAAAAAATCTTTGAGAAATTCGTGCCTCCTGTAAATAGCGAGGGCTTTTTCGCGCCCCTCCCTGGTCAGGATTACGTCGCCGTAACGCTCGTGCTCCAATAGCCCGTCGCCTTTCATTTTTTTGAGAGCCGCTGTTATGGTGGCTTTCGTCACGTCCAAATTTTTCGCCATCTGCGTTACTGTCGCAATTTCTCCCGACATCTCTATTTCCAATATCGCTTCGAGATAATCCTCAACTCTGGCGGTCAGTTCCATTTCTTCTCCCTCCCTGTCAGTCATTCAAATACGAGTTCGACATATTCCGACGTCGAACTAGCCAACATCGCCGGATAAAGGGGCCTGAAGCTCATCGTGTCTCCCGGTTTATATCCCTCTCCGTAATCCGCGTCGGTCACGTCCATTATAAGGTGATCGCTCGAAGCCGTCACAATTTCGACGCCTTCCTCGATCGGTTCGATCCTGTCGACGTTCACATCTTGACGCCCGATTCCCAGCAGAGCGCGTTTCCTCATTCCCTTGTCCGCGAATACGGGTTTTTCCCCGAACGCCTGCAACCCCACGGTTCCAACCGGAACGCTCGGTTTTAATTTGCATTCCACTATCTCCGCCGTTATGCGCAGGGCATCCTGCGAAAGATACGGAATTTTACGATCAAAGGCGGTATCCATGCCCAGCATCACTCCCTCGCATAATCGAAGCGCGTTCACTTCTTTGGGCGTCTGCCCCCTCTCTATCACCTCCAGGCAGCAAGTCCCTCCGACGCTTACAATAGACAGCTCCGCGCCGACGATGTCTGCAACCGTATCTCTGCACCTCACGAGGGCCGCCATATTTTCGGATGTCGGCAGCACTCCCGACGCGCACGCGAAATTAGCGGCCACTCCAGACAATCTCACGCCACCCTTCAGTCCCCGCAACAATTCCGCGGAT
>JAITAT010000035.1 GCA_031283975.1 Synergistaceae bacterium | reverse complement strand
TTCGGACGGCTCGCGGCTCGAAATATGCCGTCCCGAACGCTTGGAGGCGGAACGACGCTTGAATTTATTCATCAGCAAAAGCGATCTGTACTTCTTCGACGAAAGAGGAGCCCGCGTGGCGAAGACATGAAAATAAGCGCGGTTCTTCGTTCACCATACGCGCTCATTCTGCCCGCGATCGCGCTGTGCCTGATTTTCAGCGTGGCGCCGACCGCGATGTCCGTGCGTGACAGCTTCCGCAGCGTCGATTACGTCTCCGGCGCCGATAAATTCATCGGGCTCGCGAATTACAGATCGATCTTCACGGACGACGTTTTTTTGAGAGCGTTCAAGAACAGCGTCTTATTCATGTTTGGCGTGACGGCGTTCTCCGTCCCTTTTGGAGTGGCGGCCGCCCTCTTTCTGGACAAGAACGGTTTCATCCGAAATTTTACGCAGAGCGTGATTTTCACGCCTCATATAGTCTCGTTCATAGCCGTGGCGACCCTTTGGATGTTTATGATGGACCCCAGGTACGGAATCCTCAACTACATACTGGGGCTTTTGGGCCTGCCGCCGCTGAGATGGCTGATGGATTCTAGCACGTCGCTTCTGTCGCTCGCGATCGTGGCGGTATGGAAAACGACGGGGTTCAACGCGCTTATCGTCATAGCCGCCCTACAAAAAATCCCCGCCGAACTCTATGAGTCGGCCCGATTGGATCGCTCGACGCCCGCGAGAACCTTTTTTCATATAACACTGCCGACGCTCTCGCCGATTCTGGTGTTTCTCGTCACCGCGAGCATGATATCCGCGTTCGGAACCTTCGACATCGTCAAATTCATGACGGAGGGCGGCCCGAGAAATTCATCGAACCTGATGGTATATTGGATATACAGGACGGGTTTTCTGCACTTTCAGATAGGCAGAGCAATGGCGGGGGCGGTCATCCTGATACTGTTTCTCGCCGTCGTCTCGGCTGTGAATCTGGCGCTTGCCGGCAGGCGCGCGCACTACCAATGAGCGGCGGTTTGTCGCGGGCCGCGCTGAGGGCGGCCGGATTCGCGGTTCTTATTATGATTTTCGCGGGCCCGATGTTTTTCATGCTCTCGGCTTCGTTCATGAGCCGGTACGAAGTGAATATAACGCCTCCCGCGCTGATGCCGTCGGAGTTTCATCCGGAGAACTACGCCGAGGCGTGGGAGAGGATGAACTTCGTTCACTATCTGCGAAACTCGCTGCTCTCGACGTTTATCACTATAGCGGGGCAGTTGCTCGTGTGCGTGCCTTGCGCGTACGCGTTCGCGAAGAAACAGTTTCGGTTCAAAAAAACGCTGTACTGTCTCGTCCTGTTCGATCTCATAGTACCAGCGCAGGCGATATTTCTTCAGATGTATATATTGGAGAGCGGGCTCGGGTGGATAAATACCATGCGGGGGCTCACCGCGCCGTTCTTTTATTCCGCGTTCACCATATTTTCGCTGGTTCAGTATTTCAAGACCATACCAGATGAAATACTGGACGCGGCCAGGCTCGACAGATGTTCCGATGTTCAGGTGATCGCGCGTATCATGGCTCCTATGGCGAGTCCTATCATAATAACCGCTATGATATTCACTTTCGTCTACAAGTGGAACGATTACTTCTGGACCTCCATACTCACCACCGACGAGACAGTGCGCACCCTGCCGATGGCGATACAGAACCTGATGCCCGTGGATCACGCCGCGAGGGAATGGCATGTTATAATGGCCGGCAACGTGATGGCGCTCGCCCCTATGCTGGCGGTATATATTTTGGCGAACAGAGCGATCAAGAGCGGCTTGATATACGGAAGCGGCGGACGGCGGGCCGTCTCGGGCAAATCGGTTTGAGGCGGCCGCGCGCGGCGTAAACCGGGGAGGAAAAAATATGAGGAAATCTTTTGTGTTGTTGACGGCGGTTATCATTCTGGCGTTATCGTTTCTGGCATGGCGGTTTTCAAAGAGTCCCGATTCAGCTCCGGTAGTGGATTCATCGGCCGAAACGGGCCGGGACGGCGAGACGGTCGAAGTTCTGTTTTGGAATGTATTCGCCGACGACACGAGTACCGGCGAGTTTCTTGCCAGGGCGTCCGAGGCCTTTATGAAGGAGAACCCCGGCGTTAAAATTACCGTCAACGGTCAGGGCGGCTATGACGCAATCGCGGAACGCCTGGAAGCGGCGGCCGCGGCCGGAAATCTCCCGACGATGGCCGTAATCGAGGAGACGTTTCTGGGCAGGTTTCACCCCATCGTGGCGGAGCTTTCGAGGTATCTGCCGGATGCCGTCATAGAAAATTACCAGCCCGGCCTGCTCGCCTCCGGGTACATCGGAGACGGTCTTTACGCCGTGCCTTTCAATCGCTCCATGCCTGTGCTGTTCTACAACAAGACCAAGTTCGAAGCCGCGGGAATAAATAGCCCGCCCGCCACATGGGACGAATTCAGGGAGACGGCGGAGGCCATGTCCGACCGCGAAAACGGCGTCAGAGGCGCCGCCCTCTGCTGGGACACGGATGCCTGGATATTCGAATCGGTACTCTATTCCTGGGGCGGCGATATACTCGACGAGACGAACAAGAAGGTCGTATTCAACGATGGCGGCAAGGCGGCGGAGACCGTGAGATTTTTCCAGGAGATGGAAGAAAACGGCACGCTTTTCAGCCCCTATAACCATCAGGAAGACCCCTGGATAACGGTTGCGACAGAGGTGCTTCAAGGGAGGGCCTGCATGATGCTGGGGTCGAACGGCATGTATTCCCTCTACTCTCAGTGGATGGCGGACGCCGGTTACGAACTTGGCATTGCCATGCAGCCTTCGTTCGGAGATACGCCGTCGGTCGCCACCGGCGCGGGCAATATCGTCGTGTTCGGCGGCGCGCGCGAGGAACAGAAAGCGGCAGCCGGCAAGTTCCTCGAATTTCTGGCGCGCGACGAATACGCCGGGGAATATGCCGCGCTGACCGGGTACCTGCCCGTCACGAAGACGGCGGCGAACTCGGAAAAACTGCGCGCATGGCTGTCGGAAAAACCGGAGTACCAAGCGGTCATAGAGCAGATGATGTACGCTCACAGGCGTCCGTTCACGAAAAACTGGAAGAATATGTACGGCGTCATAGTCGAGGAGCTGGAAGCCTGCCTGTCGGACAAACGCGCTGACGCGGCGGAAGCGATGGAGAGCGCCGCCGCGGCCTGCCAAAAGATCATGGACGAAAATCCCGATTGAAGCGCCGAAGCGGGGTAAAAGCGTGAAAACAAATTTTTTGCGCGGCGGCAAATTTTACAAGGGCAATCTTCATACTCACACGACCCGTTCGGACGGCAGGCATAGCCCAGAGGACGCCGCTCGGGAGTATCGGGAGCGCGGATACGATTTCCTCGCGATAACGGATCACAACGTTTACTCGGATTTCAATGATTTCAATCGCGATGATTTTCTCATGCTGCCCGGCATGGAGATGAACGCGCCGCCGCAGGCCGGTAACGACACGGAGTATCATTTTCTGGCGATCTCAGGCACAAGGGAGATGCGAGAGAACGCGGCGCTTCCGCCCTACAGTCACGATTTCAGGCTGGAGATGGAGCCGCTGCACACGGCGGCATACCTCCAGCCGATCATAGACGACGCCGTTATGAGAGGATACTGGATAACCCTGAACCATCCGTACTGGTCCAGGGTCGAATATGATCAGGTATTGGCGTTCAGGAATATTTCCGCGCTCGAAGTCTTCAATTTCTGCTCGTCGGTGTTGGAAAACACTGGCGAATCATACCAGTGCTGGGACGCGGTTCTCCGAAACGGCGTTCGTATGCTGGGAACGTCCGTAGACGACGCGCATCATTTTTTCCCGGAAAATTCGGGAGGATATGACGCGTTCGGCGGCTGGGTCATGGCGAAGGCCAAATCTCTGTCTCTCGACGATATAACGGCGGCCCTCGTCTCGGGGAGTTTTTACGGCTGCGCCGGCGGCCCGGAAATATATGATTTTTACGTCGACGGCGGTAATGTTCATTTATATTGTTCTCCCGCGGCGCGCGTCTATTTCGGCGGACGGGCGCGCCACATGCGCTGGAAACTCGCGGATCCCGGAGGAGCGCTTCTCACCGAGTTTGTATCCCCTCTGCTGGGGGACGAGCTGTACGTGCGGGCGGAGTGCTTTGACGAACGCGGCGGAAAATCATTCACGAACCCGATATGGCTCGACGCCCCCGATATCTGAGACGAACTCCGCCCGATGGCGGGATAAATCCAAATTAAAGGCAGTGATAAGCATGAACGCTCCGTACAGACGAAGGGACCTCGTGATAATCCCGCTCGGCGAATCCCGAAACATGGCGCTGGCCTGCGACAGTTGCGGTGGGTTGGGACAAAAGGCGGGAGACGTCATGGCGATAGACCCGTACTTCGTAGGCAAATTCACCGTCCGTGTGACTTTGCTCGAGGTTATGGCCGCAGGAGCGCGGCCGATCGTGATATCCGACGGGCTGTGCTGCGAGATGAACCCTACGGGAGAAGGTATCATGAGAGGAATAAAGGACGAGTTGGTCCTTTGCGGACTGAGCGGCGTCATGCTGACAGGCTCCACCGAGGAGAATTTTCCGACGTCGATGACCGGCGTCGGGCTCACGGTGCTGGGCATCGCCGAAAAAGACGAGCTTCGTTTCGGCGCCGGCCGCCCGGGCGACGCGGCGCTGCTCGCCGGCACGCCGGCCGTTGGCTCGGGAGTCGATCTCTCGGACGACAGTTGCTACGCGAACCTCGCGCGGCTCAAGGCCTGCGCTGGTGTGGTCGAGATCGTTCCCGCCGGTTCGAAAGGGATACTGTACGAGGCAAATCTGCTGGCCGAATTGCACGGTCTCTCTTTCAAACCGAAAACCTGCGGCGTCGACCTGTCCGTCTCAGCCGGCCCGGCAACGTGCATCGTCGCCATGTGCCGCCCGGAAGCGGTCCGCGAGTTCCCCGATTTCACGCAAATAGGCGTGTTCGTGTAAATCATGTAAAAAACAGTTCATCACGTAACCCTTAGCGATGTAATTGTTTATCCGATTTTTACCGCAAAACTCGGGTGTTATAATAGCGGCAAAGGCATAATCTTCGGGAGGTATTTTTATGGGAAACGAACGTCTGCACGACATCGTCGACGCCGATTTCGACGACATGCTCGCGAGTTTGTCGGAACTCATCGGCATACGGAGCGTACTGGAAGAAAACGAGCGCTCCAAATCCCATCCCTTCGGCCCGCGAATGACGGAAGCGCTCGAAAAATTTCTCAATACGGCCCGAAAGTTCGGATTTCGAACCGCCAATATCGACAATATGTCGGGTTACGCCGAAATCGGCGAAGGCCATCTTTTGGGAGTGCTTGTTCACCTCGACGTGATGCCAGCCGGAAACGCCGAAAACTGGAAAAGCCCGCCTTTCGAGATGACCGTGGCGGACGGCAGGGTTTACGGACGCGGAGTGAGCGACGACAAAGGTCCGGCGGTATCCTCTCTTTACGCTCTAAAAGCCCTTGCCGGCTCGGGCGTCAAACTTAACCGCAGATTCCGCGTCATCGCCGGTCTCGACGAGGAAAGCGGGTTTCGCTGCATAGAGCGCTACAAAAAGAGCGAGGAAATTCCCGAGATGAGCTTTTCGCCCGACGGGATGTTCCCGGTGGTAAACGCCGAAAAGGGCATCATTCACTTCGTCATGAGACGTAAAATATCCTGCGCGGATACCGTCCGGCTGCCGGAACTTTCCGCAATCGGCGGAGGAGATCGCTTCAACATCGTGCCCGATAAACTGGAACTGTTTTTCCGCCGCGCTTCCGCCGGCAATCTCGAACTTGTTCTGATGCCGATCGGCGCCGTGGTCAAAAACACCGGGAATGGGGTTCTGGCGCAAGTTCACGGAAAGTCGGCACATGCCATGGAACCGCGGAAAGGCGAGAACGCCATACAGAAATTCCTCTCGGTCGTCGGTTCTCTTGATTTCGGGCCGCCGGAACTTCACGCCGAACTGATGAAATTGGGCGCCCTGTTCAAGATGGAGACCGATGGAGCGAGTCTTGGAATAGCTTCCTCGGACGACGTTTCAGGAGCTTTGACCTGCAACTTGGCGGCGATTTCGTTCGAGGACGGCGTCATCTCGGTAAAAGGCGATATTCGTTATCCCGTCACAACGAGCGGCGATTTCGTGACCGGAGGACTTGAAAAATCCGCTGGTGAGGCCGGTTGGGAACTGGAAATAGCGAGCCACTCGCCGCCCCTTTTCGTTCCGCCCGACAGCGAACTTGTCAAAACATTGCTGGATGCCTATGAGTCAGTGACAGGCGAAATCGGCTATCCCATTTCCATAGGGGGAGGAACCTATTGCAAAGCGATGCCGAACGCGGTGTCATTTGGCGCTTCTTTCCCAGATGACGAAGACACGGCGCACCGCCCCAATGAATACCTGACACTTGAGACCATGCGGAAGATGACGCATATCTACGCGGAAGCCTTGGCGAGGTTCAACGAGATGATTTAAGCGTCATTTCCCCGCTTTGTCGATATTTCTCATTAGCGTCGAGGCGTTCATGGCTCCTATCACCGTTTCGGTTACGCTGCCATTCGCGTCTATGAATATGCTCGTGGGAATGGCGCTGACATTGTATTTACCCGACGCCTCTCCTGTCGCGTCGTAATAAATGGGAAACGAAAAACCCTCGCCGCCGGCGTATTGCCGCGCTTTCTGCCGTGTTTCCCCGCCGGCGAGCAGGTCTATCATCATGAAATTTACTTTTTCCCCAAGAGACTCGTAAGCTTTTTGGAAATGCGGCATTTCCGAGCGGCACGGAGGGCACCACGTTGCCCAGAAATTGACCACCGTCGGTTTGCCCCGCATGTCGCTGAGTTTTACCTCTTTCCCATTTGAATCCAACACGGTAAAATCCGCCGCCGCTATTTTACTTTCGGCCGTCTGGATTTCCTTCGCGCCGAATCCGTTTTCTTCTTTCCGCGATAGCTTATCATAAGAGAAATAGCTCATCCCCATGAACAACACAAACGCCGTTACAGCCGCCGCGAAAATCAATTTGTTCTTCATGCCGCGATCCTCCCGTAATATCCTGTCATTATCAGTATGCCAAGGACTATCAAAAGCCCTCCCGAAACAGCGTTTATGACGCGGTAGTTCCTCTTTATCGCGTTGAAAACCGACTTTAACATATCTATCAGCAGAGCGCTCGCCACAAATGGAATACCGAGACCCGCGGAATAGCAGAGAAGCATCGATACCCCCCGCGCGACCGAATCCTGATTCGACGCCATCATCAGCGCCGAGCCGAGAAACGCTCCCACGCACGGCGTCCAAAGGACGGCAAAAGTAAACCCCAGCATGACCGAGGCGGCCGCCCCTGTCTTTCTTGCTTTGCCTGAGCCGGTCTCCGCGCCGAATGGCGGAGTGAGTTTCAATTTCAGCATGCCCAGAAAGTTCAATCCAAGAAGTATGACCACTCCTCCAGACACGACGTTGACGACTCTCATGTGTTCGCGCAGCAACACTCCCACAGTTCCGGCAAAAGCTCCCATGAGCGTGAAAACCGCCGTAAAACCGATGACGAAACAAAAAGCGTTTTTTGCGGTCTTGGCGCGCCCTTCTCCCGTTCCTGCGAAGTATGAGACATATACCGGCAGCATCGGCAGTAAACACGGCGATATGAAGGTTATAATCCCTTCCAAAAACAACACGGAGTAGTATCGCAAATTTACGCCCCTTTTCATATTTTACCCGATGTTATAACATAAAGACGGGCATGTTGCGTTACGCTTATATATTATACAATGAATGAAAAGGAAACCTTATATGCCGGTACTGAAAATAACGGAAGACAATTTTGACGAAATAACTTCTCGCGGCGCTCTCCTGCTTGATTTCGGGGCCGAATACTGCGCGCCGTGCAAAGCGCTTGGCCGGGTGATGGAACGGATATCGAACGAATTTCCCGATTTAACCGCCGGCTCGGCCGACGTGGACGTTTCTCCCGCGCTCGCCGCTCGGTTCGGGATTATGAGCATCCCGGCCGTCGTCGCGTTGCGTTCGGGCAAAACGGTCGGTAAAATCACCGGCGCCAAAACGCGCGAGGATATACTGCCGCTTATTTCTTTGGTGTTATCGAAGGAGGCGTCGCGATGATAACCGGCGAACGAGTATTATGGACTTCCAACGAAGGAACGAAATTCTTCAAAAAAACCGGCGAGACCGGCGTTTCACTGAGCCGTTTCGGGCGCGCCTCGATTGAGTCCGTCAGAAAATTTCACTCCACCATTCCGGGGTACAAGCCGACGCCGCTTCGGAACCTCGATGGCATGGCGAAAACTCTCAACCTCGGGGCGATTTACGTGAAAGATGAATCGTTCAGGTTTGGCCTGAACGCGTTTAAATCTCTCGGCTGTTCCTACGCCGTCGCAAAACTGCTGGCTAGTCGCATGGGGCTCGAATCCGAGGATATTTCTTATGAGACGATATCCGGCGCGGAGGCCGGGAAAGCTTTGGGCAGCGTCACATTCGCCGCCGTTACGGACGGTAACCACGGAAGAGGCGTGGCTTGGATCGCGAGGATGCTGGGACACAAGGCCGAGATATTTATGCCAAAAGGGTCGTCGGAATCGAGAATTTCCGCAATACGAGCCGAAGGCGCGTCCGTGACGGTGCGCGGCATGAACTACGATGAATCAGTGGAAATGACGGCGAGAGAAGCGGGTGAGCGCGGCTGGACGGTGATTCAGGACACTGCGTGGGAAGGCTACACCGATATTCCATTCTGGACGATGCAGGGATACTGTACGATGGCGCTCGAGGCGTCGGAGGAAATAATACGACTGACGGGCGGGGATTTGCCCACTCATGTGTTCGTCCAGGCCGGAGTCGGTTCGATGGCGGCCTCGGTTCAAGGGTTTTTTCGCGCCTGTTTCCCCCAGAATCCTCCAAAGATAGTGGTGGTGGAAGCAAGCAAGGCCGACTGCTTTTACAAATCGGCGGTTGGAGGGCAAGGCGCACCTCGCGTCGTTTCCGGCGATTTGGATACGATAATGGCCGGACTCGCATGCGGGTCGCCGAACTTTGCCGCGTGGGAAATACTGCGCGACTACGCATCTCTTTTCGCGTCATGTCCCGACTATGTGACCGCTCATGGAATGAGGGCGCTTGGCTGCCCGGAGAGGGGCGATCACAGGGTAATATCGGGGGAATCCGGCGCCGTTACCATGGGGCTGCTTTCTTTGATAATGCGCGACAGCCGGCTCTCCGCCATGCGCATTACGCTAGGGCTCAACGACAAGTCCCGCGTGCTGCTATTCAGTACCGAAGGCGACACCGACCCAGAAAAATACAGAAGCATAACGTGGGACGGAGAATTTCCGACATACGATTTGTCCGTCTACAGCAAACCGTAATGAGCGAGTCTCCTTTTGCACTCGTCGCCGCCGAGTATTTCGGCGATTTCAAAAACTCCCGGGCTTACTTTGCGCCCTGACAGAGCGAACCTGAACGGCATGGCTATCTCCTTGAGAGATACGTCGTTTTCCTCGCACCAGCCGCGCGCGAACCGCTCCAACTCGGGCGCGTTCCAGTCCCTGCCCGAAAATTTTTCGCTCGTCGCCCCGAAACATTTTTTGAGAACCGCGCGGTGTTCGGGAGTCAGATCGCCGGCGGTATATCTCGCTTTGACGGCTTCAAAATCCAGGAAGTAATCGCTGAATTCGGCAAGTTCCCTCGTCGTCTTGCCTCTCCCTCCCATGAGCGTCAGCGCGTCCTCCAGGTATTTCTTGGTGAACTTTTCCGTCTGAAAGCCCATCTCTTTCCAGTGGGGTTCTATCACTTCCCTTCTGTCGGCGGGGTTCATCGCTTTCAAGTGTTCCTGGTTGACGAAATCCAATTTTTTCATGTCGAATACCGCCGGTTTTTTCGTCACCTTGGATAATTGAAATTTTTCCACGGCCAATTCGCGCCCGAAAATCTCAATATCGTTGCCGGGAGTCCAACCGAGCAGCGCCAAAAAATTGAACACGGCGCCGGGCAAATAACCCATGTCGTTGTATTCGAAAACGCTGGTGGCTCCGTGGCGTTTTGACAGTTTTTTCTTGTCGTTTCCAAGTATCATGGGCAAATGGGCGAATCGCGGCTCTTTCCATCCTAAGGCGCGATAGATCAAAATCTGTTTCGGCGTATTCGCTATATGATCCTCTCCCCTTATGACGGTAGTGATCTCCATCGCGTGATCGTCAATCACGACGGCGTAATTGTACGTTGGCATACCGTCGCTCTTTATCATCACGATATCCTTTATGGTACCGTCCGTGTTCATAGACGCTTTTTCGCTGGCCACGTTTATCTCGCCGTAAATAACGTCGTCAAACCCTATCTTCTCGCCCCGTGGAACGCGGAATATCACCGCCTCTCCGTCGCGGTACGCCTGTCCCGACTCCACCAGGGAATCGGCCGTTTTCAGATATTCGTCCATCCGTTTGGATTGGCGGTACGGCCCGAAAGAACCGCCTTTATCCGGGCCTTCGTCCCAGTCGAGACCCATCCAACGCATTCCGTCCATTATCGTCTGTTCGTACTCGTCGGTCGAGCGTTCGCGGTCGGTGTCCTCTATCCGCAGGATGAATGTCCCGCCGGTGTGGCGCGCCCACAGCCAGTTGAAAAGCGCGGTGTGCGCGCCGCCTATATGGAGCGAGCCTGTGGGGCTCGGCGCGAAACGCACTCTCTCATTTTCATTTATTTCCATTTCAATGACCTCCCGAGCGTTTATAATGAGCCGTATTGTTTTTCGATTATACCTCATTGTCACGACGGAGGTTTGAGTTGATGGGAGACATTGAAGCGAAATCAAAAAAATACCTGCTTGTTGACGGGCACGGGCTGGCATTCAGAGGGTTCTACGCGCTTCCCGCCATGAACGCTCCCGATGGGACCCCGACTAACGCGGTACTGGGCTTTTTCAACATGCTGCTCAAGGCGATGGAAGAATGGAACCCGGATGGAGTGGGGCTCTTTTTCGACCCAAAAGGGCCTACGGCGCGCGACGAAATGTACGTTAAATATAAGGAAGGCAGAAGGCCCACGCCGGACGAGTTCAAAGTTCAAATGCCGTATATACTGGAACTCGCAGTGGTTCTCGGGTATCCGGTTTTTGTGAGGGACGGGGTCGAGGCCGACGACATGATAGCGTCCTCCGCGTCCGCCCTAGAGGACGCCGGCTCGCGGGCGCTGATTTTATCCGCCGACAAAGACCTGCTCCAAATTTTACGAGGAAGCGTAAACATGGTCCGTCCCACAAAAGGAGTATCCGAGTTCAAATTATATGACGAAAAAGTTTACCGGGAGGAGTATGGCATCTCTCCGACCGCGATGGCCGATTATCTGGCTTTGGTCGGCGATTCCGCGGACAATATCCCCGGCGTCCCAGGGATAGGCGACAAAACGGCCCGAGGGCTCCTGGCACGCTACGGCTCTCTCGACGAGATTTACACAGCTCGCGATTCTCTCCCTCAGGCGATAAAAAGCAGACTGGAATCCGGCCGGGAATCCGCGTACATGAGCTATAAACTGACGCTGCCCCTGCCGGTCGAACCGGTGTGCGGAGAGGCTCTGTCGATGAGGCTGCCCGAGACAAAAGAAGCCGCCGCACTGCTGGAAAATTTGGGCCTGAAAAAACTCATGAGCAGGCTTGGACTGGGTTCGATAACTCCCGCCGAGGACATCAATGTCGCATCGCCCGATGTAAAACAGGACGAGGCATCATCGTGGGAGGGGATTTTTTCTGAAAATCAGCTTGTAATGGCGGGAGAACCCGATCGCCTTATGACGCGCGCCGGGAAATGGAAAAACGTGACGAAGGACGACTGGCCGTCCCTGGACGAATGGCTGTCGGCGGCCGGGCATGAACTGGTGCTTGCCGATTATGCCGGACATTGCGCGAAAATGCCTTTTCTCGCCGGTCACAGCGGGGTCATTCGCGATACCGTGCTGGCTCATTATTTTTTCCATCCCGACATCTCGTCCCACCCTGTCACGGAGGGCGCCGGGGAAATTTTCGGCGAATGGGACAGGTACAGCGGTGAAAAACTGGCCGGGGACATGCTGTCGGTAATGAAGATGATAGACGCCCCTCTCGTCCCCGTGCTGTCGAAACTGGGCGAGAGGGGATTGAAAGCCGACATCGAAGCTCTTGTCGGTCTCGACGCGGAACTGGCGTCCAGAATAGCGAAAATAGAAATGGAAATATACGCGGCGGCGGGCGGCCCCGTGAACCTCAATTCGCCAAAGCAGGTTGGCGAACTGTTGTTCACGCGCCTGCGGCTGCCGATTTTGAAAAAAACGAAGACCGGATATTCGACCGACGCTTCCGTGCTGGAGGAACTTTCACGGCTGCCGGAACCGCTCTGCGATATGCCTCGCAAGATGCTGGAGTTCCGGGAATGTTCCAAAATGTCCTCTGGCTTCGTGCAGCCGTTTATCAAACACGCGCGCGCCGCCGCGGACGGAAAGATACACTCGACGTTTCTGCACACCGCCACCGGAACCGCACGTCTGGCAAGCCGTGACCCGAACGTGCAGAACATGCCCGTGTTCGGCGAATGGGCGGGAAAATTCCGCAAAACGATAGTCCCCAGCGGCGAAGGCTTGATGTTCATAGCGGCCGACTACTCGCAGATAGAACTTCGCGTATTGGCGCATCTTTCCGGAGAGGAAAAACTGATGGAGGCGTTCATGAACGGCCGCGACATCCATCTGGAGACAGCTTCGTGGGTTTTCGGGCTGGAGCCTGGGGAAATCACGCCCGAGCAGCGGCGTTTCGCCAAAACGGTCAACTTTGGTCTCATTTACGGAATGGGAGCGCACGGGCTCGCCGCCCGCATGGGAATACCAAGGCATCAGGCGGCTGGAATCGTGGATAGGTATTTCG
>JAITAT010000032.1 GCA_031283975.1 Synergistaceae bacterium | reverse complement strand
TCCTTCACCTTGACCGCCTGTTCCTTGAGCTGATCGACTACCAGATCGACGGCCTTCTCTATGCCGCGGCGCAGGAACATACCGTTCGCCCCGGCAGCCACGTATTTGATGCCTTCGCGGATCATCGCGCGGGCAACTACGGTAGCCGTGGTGGTTCCGTCGCCGGCGATATCGTTCGTTTTGGAAGCTACTTCTTTGATGAGCTGCGCGCCCATATTTTCAAACGGATCTTCCAGTTCTATCTCCTTGGCTATGGTCACGCCGTCGTTAGTGATTGTGGGCGATCCGAATTTTTTCTCCAACACCACGTTACGCCCCTTGGGGCCGAGCGTTATTCCTACGGTATCAGCCACTTTATTGACTCCGCGCTCCATCGCGCGGCGGGCGTCCTCTTTGAAAAGCAGTATCTTTGCCATTATCAAATCTCCTCCTTAAAAAAATAAATATAGTGCGAAAAATTTACTTCTCTATTACCGCAAGGACATCGCGCTCCGAAATGACAAGAAACTCCTCGCCATCAAGTTTGACTTCGGTTCCGGAATATTTGCTGTAAATCACCTTGTCGCCCGGTTTGAGATCCATCGGTACCCTCTTGCCGTCGTCGTTCAATTTACCCGCTCCGACCGCTTCCACTATACCCTCTATCGGCTTCTCCTTCACCGTGTCGGGAAGAACGAGACCGCCCTTCGTCATTTCCTCGTGGGGAGCAGCTTTTACTACTATACGATCACCCAGTGGCCTAAGTTTCATTGTTTCTGCAACCTCCTTAAAGTTTTACCGCTGATTTTGTGTTAGCACTCAACTCTAACGAGTGCTAAACCTTACCAGAAAGTCTAACTAAATTTGACCAGATTCTCAAACCCGATAAACAGCAAATACACATAAATATTTTCAAAAAAGCGTATATATATTCATTATTCTCTATTTTATCGCATATTAACGTATTTTTAAAGAGCGCGGGACGAGCGGCGAGCAATGGCATTTGACATACATACCAGGTGGTATGTATAATGTCTCGCGAGTGATAATTATCCCAATTTGGGAAGTAGGCGGGGTGAATTGTGAGAAAAACAAAAGAGAGCGCGCTCGAAACCAGAAAAAAACTCCTCGAATCGGCATTGGACGAAATGAGCGAGAAACCTTTCCCGGACGTTTCAATGAACGACATCGCGGCGAGGGTTGGCCTTTCAAAAGGAGCGCTGTATTGGCACTTCAAAAACAAAAAAGACCTGTTGATCAATCTGGTGGAGGATATCTGCGAAAAAGCCGGAATGGACGCCAATAACACTGATATGGTTCCGGAAAATTTCGACGGCCTGAGATTTTTCTTTCAGAAAAAAATGCTGTCAGGCGTAAAAAACGAACAGATCCAGAAGGTAAATAAACTGGTTCACCGGGGGCACGAATGGCCAGCGGAAGTGTTTGAAAGATTGGTATTGGGCGTCCGAGGCAAGATAAAAAACGAGCGGGACATGCTTGAGAAAGTGATCGTTAAATCACAGCGGCGGCATGAAATAAAGATGGATTTCCGGGCGGGCGAGATAGCGAATCTTTTGTCGGCGATATTCCACGGGCTCTTTTTTCTGCAGATACACGAAATTTACGAAACGGATTTCACTAAATACTCGGATTTCATCTTTGACGCGCTGAAAAACGAGTTAAAATCGCGGGAATCTGTCGGCAATATAAATTAAAATAGGGACGGTGCTTAAATATAATGATTAAATCGGTAAATTGGATAAAATCAGTTCATAAGGGAGGAACCGGTTCAAACTTGCTTAAATCGATAGCCGCCATTATCCTCATGCTTGTCGTCGCGTTTTTCGCGAAGCAGTATTTCAACGGATTCGATATCGAAATCAATCAAGCGTCGGCGGCCACGGAGAATAACGCCGCCGCTCCCCCGGCTCCTCCCGCTCCTCCCGTCGTCGGGCACGTGGTGATAAATGCGGATCTCGCCATAGGGCGCGAGTACATCGGAAAGGTAGAACCTATTCAGACCGTTTTCCTGAAACCGCGCATTTCCGGCCAAATTGAGAGCGCGCATTTCAAAGAAGGCTCCATCGTGAAAGAAGGAGACCTGCTCTTTACGCTCGACAGCGCGCAGCACCAGGCCACGGTGACGCTTCGCAAGGCCGATCTCGCCAAGGCGGAGGCCAATCTGGGGAAGGCGGTAAAGTACAACGACCGTCTCAAGGCGGCGGACAAACGCAGCGTCTCCGCCAGCGACCTCGACATCGCGGCGAGCGAGGTCCTCCAGAACAGAGCGGCGGTCGAGCAGGCGAAAGCCGCGCTCAAACTCGCGCTGATAGACCTGGACTATACAAAGATAAAAGCGCCGATAACCGGCAAGATAGGCCGCGCGGAGACGACAAAGGGAAACTACGTGACTCCCGGCGGCACGCTCGCGACCATAATACAGACGGACCCCATACGGGTATCTTATGCCATACCCGACAGGGACTACATGGATCAGATAGAAGCGTTTTCGTCCAAAGACCCGGTGTACAACATATCGCTGTCCCTGTCGGACGGAACCTCGTATGTATCGGGCGGGGAACGCGATTTCGAGGACAACGCGATAGATACCATGACAGGAACCATCACGCTGCGCCGGCGTTTTGAAAACAAGAACGGCGCGCTCATCCCCGGCTCCATGGTGAGGGTATCGGCAAAACCGGTCAAAAGCCACGTCTCCCCCATCCTGCCCCAGGAAGCTCTGATGTCAGACGCGCGGGGGGATTTCGTATACGTGATAGGCGGCGGGGATATCGCCGACAGAAGGGACGTCGAGCTGGGAGCGGAGATAGGCGCGGCGAGGGAAGTGATATCCGGGCTCGAAGCGGGGGAACATGTCGTTTTGAGCGGTCTCCATAACGTGCGCCCGGGGTCGCCGGTCAGGCCAAGCTATCCGTCGTCCGGCGCGTCGTCAGCGAGTCCCGCCGATCTGGCGAGAACGTCGGGCTACGATCTTCCCGCGGTCATCTCCGGTGAACCCGGGGAAGGGAAAAATTAAAAGATGTTTTCAAATTTCTTCATAAACAGACCTCGCTTCGCCATGGTCATAGCCTGCGTGCTGATTCTGGCGGGCGTCATAGCCGGTCTCAACCTGCCGGTCAAACAATATCCCGACGTGGCCCCGCCGACGGTGCGCGTTTTCGCGTCCTATCCCGGCGCCGACGCGGCGACGATCGCTAACACCGTGGCCGCCCCGCTGGAAGAAGCCATGAACGGCGTCGACGATATGATATATATGGATTCGACCTCCAGCAACTCCGGAACGTACAGCCTGACCGTGACGTTCAGAACCGGTTCAGACCCGGACATGACGCTGGTGAACGTTCAAAACAAACTGCAGCAGGTCACTCCGCTGCTCCCGACGGAAGTCACCCAGAGAGGGCTCACCGTTATCAAGAGTTTCTCGGACACGCTCGGATTCCTCGCGCTCTCGTCGCCCAAGGGAACGAGGGATCCGCTCTTTCTTCTGGACTACGCGTACAACAACGTCACCAACTTCTTGAAGCGCGTGCCCGGCATAGGCGACGTCCAGGTGTTCGGCGCGCGCTACAGCATCAGGGTATGGCTCGACCCCGACAGGCTCGCTTCCCTGGGGCTGGGCACGTCCGACGTAGCCTCCGCCATAGCCAACCAGAACCGGCAGGCGTCTTTAGGCTCTATCGGCGCCGGGCTAGGAAGCACGCCGTCGAACAACCAGATGGTGTATCCTCTCGCGACGAGAGGACGCCTTACCAATGTCCGGGATTTCGAGGAAGTGGTCATCAGGACGACCGAAAACGGCGGCGTCGTGAAACTCAAGGACGTCGCCCGGATTGAGCTTGGCGCCGAAAGTTACAATATGAGCGCCATGCTGAACGGCTCGCCGGTCGCTATGATGCTTCTCTCGCAGGCGGCCGACGCGAACGCGCTCGACGTTATGAGCGGAGTCAGGGCCGCTCTGGCGGAATTGACGCCAAGCCTTCCCGACGACGTCGAATTCGTCATAGGATACGATACCACCGATTACGTCCGCGAGACGATCGCCGAGATAATAATGACTCTGGCGCTCACTTTCACTCTCGTTGTTTTCGTCTGCTACCTCTTTCTTCAGGACTGGCGCGTCACCCTGGTGCCCGTAGCGGCCATACCGGTTTCGCTGATAGCCACTTTCATAGGGCTTTCGGTGTTGGGATTCAGCATCAACATACTCACGCTGTTCGGACTCGTCCTGGTCATAGGAACGGTCGTTGACGACGCGATCATCGTGGTCGAGCGCGTGATATTCGTCATGGAACGTGACGGCTCGAACGCCCGCGACGCCACGTTACAGGCCATGCGAGACGTGACTGGGCCTATGACGGCGACGACTCTCGTCTTTTTGGCGATATTCGTGCCCGTGACATTCATGCGCAGCATAACCGGCGTCATATACCGTCAGTTCGCTGTTACGATTTCATTTTCCGTGGTATTCTCGCTCATCGTCGCGCTGACGCTTTCGCCCGCGATGTGCGCCCACATGCTGACCGGCGTGAAACCAAAAAAACGCGGACCCCTCGCGTGGTTCAACAAATTTATGGCCTTCTCGACGCGGGGTTACGTCGCCGGAGCCATGTGGATCGCCCGCAAGGCCGTCGTCACGATAATACTGTTCGCCGCTGTGACGGCGGCGTCGTATTTCATCTACCGCAGGACGCCCACCGAATTCATCCCCGAGGAGGACCAGGGAGGCATCTTCGCGATGATTCAGCTCCCCGAGGGAGCGTCGCAAGTACGCACGAGAGCCGTGATGAACAAGCTGATACCGCAGGCTATAACCATACCAGGCACTAAAGTAGTAATGTCGATCGAGGGTTTCAGCCTGGCGGGCGACTCCGGTGAAAACGTGGGAACGACCGTCCTGGCGCTTGATACGTGGAGCCTCCGCGAGGATCCCGGCAGAAACCAGAACGTCATCGCCGATAAAGTTCGCGCCATCGCCGCCGGAATACCGGAGGCGCAGATAAACGTGGTGGTTCCCCCGGCCATATCGGGGCTTGGCATGGGGGGCGGGCTGGACGTAAAACTTCAGTCGAGACTCGACAACGATCCGGTGAAGCTGGCCCAGGTGATGAACCAGTTCATAGGGAAGATATTCCAGACGCCGGAGTTCAGATTCGCTTTCAGCGGCTATACGGCGAGCACCCCGCACCTGTTCCTGGACATAGACCGGGAGAAGGCCGAGATGATGGGAATTCCGGTTTCAAGTATCTTCTCGACGCTTCAGACATATTTCGGGACGGCGTATATAAACGATATAAACATAGGCTCGCAGGTCAACAAGGTCATTCTGCAGAGCGACTGGATGTTCCGCGACAAAATGGAAAGCATGGACAACATCTACATAAAGGGCGCGTCCGGAGCGCGGGTTCCGCTTCAATCGTTCGCGACGCTGAGACATACGCTGGAACCCAGGTCCGTAGCGCGCTACAACCTTTATCCCACCGCGTCGATCACCGTGGGCATGAACGCGGGATATTCGACCGGTCAGGGAATGGAGAAGCTGACTCAAATGGCCGCGGAACTGCCCGAGGGCTACGTGATAGAATGGTCGGGAATGACTTATCAGGAACAGCAGTCCACGGGCCAGACCGTGATGATAATCGTCATAGCGCTCGCCTTCGGATACCTGTTCCTCGTGGCTCAGTACGAGAGCTGGACCGTTCCCATGGGAGTCATTTTGTCGCTTCCGGTCGCGCTGTTCGGAGCCCTCGTCGGGATCAGCGTAATGAACCTGACGCTCAGCATCTACGCTCAACTCGGTATATTGCTGCTGGTCGGTCTCGCGGCCAAAAACGCCATTCTGATCATAGAATTCGCGCAGGAACAGCATGAAATTCACGGGCACTCCATACTCGACGCCGCGGCGGAAGCGGGCAGGGAACGTTTTCGTTCGGTGATGATGACCGCCCTCACATGCGTAATAGGCGTTTCGCCGATGCTCGCGGCCAAGGGCGCCGGAGCGGGGAGCAGGCTTCATGTGGGGTCCACGATGTTCTTCGGCATGGGCATGGCGACGATATTCGGAATATTTCTCATCCCGGGCCTCTACGTGGTGCTGCAAACGAACAGGGAACGAGTGAAGAAACTCTTCGGCTCGATATTCCGAAACAGAGAGGAAAAGGAGACCAGAGATGAAATTGATTAGAGCCTTCTTTGCCATCGCCGCCGCGGCCGTGATGGCGGCGGCGGCGGCGATGCCCGCCGCCTTGGGCGCGGAAGCCGGCAAAGACGAGTGGGAAGCGTTGGTTCGCAAATACGAACGGAAAGAGGAAGTCAGGCAAGAGATGGAATCGCGGGCCGCTTCGCTCATATCGGACGACGCGGCGGTACGCGAAGGCGAGTGGTACCGGCTGGCCGGAAAATATGACAATATCTACGCATCGGACGCCGGCGGCGGCGAGATATCGCTTGAACTGCTTTCGAGCTGGTGGAGCGCGCTTGACGACAGCACGCTCGACGGATTGATAATGGACGCGCTCGCGAACAACAGAAACCTGAGAGCCGCGCGTTCCCGGATGATGGAGGCCCGCGCCGCGCTTGGCATCACCAGGGCGGCCGCTCTGCCGTGGCTCGACAGCACCGATACCTGGACAAACAACAAATCGTCCGAAAACTCCTCGGGCGACGGTAAAAGGACGGAAGTAACAAAATTAGGCATAGACGCGTCGTGGGAGATAGACGTATTCGGAGCGCGGAGGGACGACACCAGAGCCGCCGAGGCCAGTTTGGAAGCTTTTCACGCGGCGCTGCATTCCGCGTGGGTGACATTGTCGTCCGAGGTGGCGTTCAACTATTTGTCGCTCCGTACGCTTCAAGAACGTATGCGCATAGCCAATCTCAATCTGGCGCTGCGGGAGGAGACGCTTTCGATGGTGGCCTCTCTGCACGACGCCGGACTCAGAGATTCTCTGGCCTTGAACCAGGCGAAATACGCGGCGGAGACGACGAGAGCCTCCATACCGGCGATCAAATCGAACATAGAGAGCGTGATAAACGCGCTCGCGATAATGACGGGGCGCGTTCCGGGCAGCCTCGAACAATCTCTTTCCCGGCCCGAACCGATACCCAAAGCGCATTACATAAGCCTTGCCGGGATACCGGCGGACGCGCTCCGCCAGAGACCGGACATACGGGCGGCGGAACGCGCGCTGGCCGCTCAGATGTCCAAAAAGGCATCCTCGGAAAAAGACCTGCTGCCCAGGTTCTTTCTCACCGGCTCCATTGGGCTGGAAACACTGTCGGGCGGCAGCATCTTCTCCGGCGACAGCATCGGGTTCGCTTTCGGGCCGAGAATAACGCTGCCGATATTCCACGGCGGAGCTATCAGGAAGAACATACAAGTCCAGACCGAACGCGGTGAACAACTGCTGGCGGCCTATGAGGGAACCGTGCTGGACGCCGTGGCGGAGGTGCGAAACGCTCTGGCGGCCAGCACACAGGAAAACGAACGCAACAGGATTCTGCGTTCCGGGCTGGCATCGGCGCGCGCGGCTTTTGAAATCGCCGGCGATAAATACAAAAACGGACTCACCAGCTTCAGCGACGTGATAAGCGCGCAGGATGCCCTGCTGTCGTTCGAGGATCAGATCGCCGTAAGCGAAGGGCAGATGACGACGAACGTGGTCAGAATATACAAGGCTCTCGGCGGCGGCTGGGCGCCCTTGACGGAGGAAGGCTCGGAAGAAACGGCGCCCGCGAGCGCCGGTAAATAAATGCCCTTTCGATACAACACCGATATAGGACAGAATTTTCTGATCGACGGCTCGGTCGTGGAATGGATGACCGCGCGTGCCAATCTGAACTCATCGGATTCGGTGCTGGAAATAGGAGCGGGCGGAGGCATGCTCACCAAGGGCCTGATCGCGTCGGGCGCCGCCCGAGTCGAGGCCGTGGAACTGGATACGCGGCTCCGGGAATACCTCGAACCCATAGCCGCGTCGAACCCTTCTCTGTCGCTGCATTGGGGGGACGCGGTGAAATTCGATTACGCCGGGCTGCCGGCGGTCACGCGCATAATAGCGAACATACCCTACCATATCACTACCCCGCTCGTTTGGAGACTTCTCGAAGCGTATTCGGGAAGCGCGATGGATTATATGCTTCTGATGGTGCAAGCCGAGGCGGCGAGCCGTTTATCGTGCGGGGCCGGCTCGCGCATGTCGAACCCGCTGTCCGTCACGATAGCGGCCATGGGGCATACGTCAACGGTCCGCAAAGTCCCGCGCTCGTCCTTTCGTCCGGCGCCGCGCGTCGACTCGGCCATTGTCGAGATAACGCTGTCGGGGTTCGGAACTTCAACGGAACTGCCGCGCGACCGGATGTGGCGGCGGATGATCTCGGGCTCTTTCGCCGCGAGAAGGAAGACGCTCGCGAACAACTGGGCGATTTCATTCCGCGTCCCCAAAGCGCGCGGCGAGGAAATATTGGCGGCTCACGCACTCGCGCCTACTGCCCGCCCGGAGGAACTCTCCCTGTCGGACTGGACGGCCCTGCGGGAGGACGACGCTCTGGCGGCGAATATACGAAACGAAGGAAGAAACGAAGGTGTTTGAGACGGAGGACTACGGAAACGGGATTTATTGTGTGGAGTCGGGTTACGACGGCGGCGGCGTAGCCGCGATCTACATAATAAGGGACGGAAAAAACGCGGCCGTGGTTGACACCGCCAACAACGAATCGCTGGGGCGCGTTACGCGCGCGCTGGACGAGCTTGGCATAGCGCGAGACGGCATAAGCCATATTTTCTTGACGCACGTGCACCTGGATCACGCCGGAGGGGCTGGCGTATTCGCCGGGGAGTTTCCCAACGCGCGGGTGGTGGTGCACGAACGCGGCGCCAAACATATTATAAACCCCGAAAAGCTTGTGGCCGGGGCGACGGAGGTCTACGGCGCGGAAACCGTGGAGAGGCTTTACGGAAAAATCGTACCCGTCGACGCCGGCAGGATAACTTCCCCTAGGGACGGCGACGAGTTCCGCGTGGGAAAACATACGATAGTCTGTCTCGACACCCCGGGACACGCGCGCCATCATCTGGCGTTCCAGGATACGGCGGCGAACATCGTGTTCACCGGGGACGCGTTCGGCATGTCGTACAAAGAACTTGTGAAACCGGAGGGAAGATGCGCCATATTGACGACGTCGCCGGTCCAGTTCGACCCCGACGCCATGCGCGGCTCAATGCGCGGGATCGAGTCGCTGAAACCGGACGGCCTGTATCCCACCCACTTCGGCCGTATGCCGGCGAAGGGCGCCATGATCGATTCGCTTTACAGGCAATTGGATACTTATGTAAAGATAGCGAACGACTCGGAGGGAAATTTGAACCTCATAAAAGACGGACTGATGAAACTGTTCCAAGAGGAAGCCGCCAGCCAAGGCTGCCCATGTCTCGCGTCTCCGACGGGAAGAGTTACAAACGTCGCGCTCGAACTCAACGCGAACGGACTGGCCCTGTGGTACAAAAAGCAAAATAAAAAATGAACGAACGCCCGCGCGGACGCGGGCGTTCGTTCATTTTCCCGCGGCGCGCTTTCAAATCGAGCCTTTCAAATCAAATCTCAAATGGTCTCCGCGCAAAATGTTATAATTGAAAATAAGCTATTATAATATTGACGTTTGCGTAATTACGCGATTGGGGATTATGTAATGAAAACGCCTTACAAAATTTTCGTTTTTTTTGTTTTCGTATCTATCCTGTCCGTGGTCTCCATCAGCCTTTTTACGTCCGGCGGGGGAAAAACCATGCTCGACGGCTATTACACGGCCGAGGCTGAGGATTACAACCACGGTTGGAAAGAATTTCTCACGATATACGTGAACAACGGCAAAATAGTCACCGCCGAATACGACGCCAAAAACTCGAGCGGGTTCATAAAGTCGTGGGACATGGATTACATGCGCGACATGAACAAAACCGACGGCAACTATCCCAATAAATACACGCGCAATTACGCGTCCGAACTGATTACCCGGCAGACGGCGGACGATATGGACGCGATGTCGGGGGCGACGGAATCATTCCACTCCTTCAAATCCCTCGCGAATGCGGTGATCAAGCAAGCCATGAGAGGAGACAAAAAAGTGGCGTTTGTGGCGACACAAAACATAACGCGCTGACAAGATGAGAATTAAAGAGAGCGTAACACTGCGGATTTTGACGATAACGCTTGTTTTGACGTTCACTCTGGCAGCCGGACTGATGGCCGTAATGACGTATTTCATGAATTCTCTCACCAATACCATCCTGCTCAATATCCTTCAACCCATAGCCAAGACGGCCGCCGAAAGCGTGGAAGGCAACCTTCATATCATGGCGGATCGTTTCATGACCATGCGGAACGACCAGGTTCTAAGCTCGACGCGCACGCCGCCCTCCGCCAAACAGAACGTGATCGACAATATGATTTCAGGTATTGAATTTGTATGGCTGGGTGTCTACGGAACCGACGGCTCTCTTGTCACCGGAAGCGCGAACTGTCCCTCCGGCATAGCGGGGACAAATCTGTACTCGCTGATGAAAGAGACGGCAAACCTGGCAGTAGACGACACCGTCATAGGCAGCGATGGACCCGAGATAGCCATGGGCATTCCGGTGTACGACGAGGATCGAAAATATCCCTCCTCGCCCGACGGCTCGCCCCCCATCATCTATTATCTCGCGGGAAGCTACAAATACGACGTTCTGGCCGACGTGGTAAGCAATATCAACATCGGGGCGAACGGCACGGCGTTCATAATCGACGCGGACGGAAAACTGATGGCGCACAAAGAGCGCGCCAAAGTTTACGATGGGGAATCTCTGTCGGCAAGTCTGGGGAACGACCTTGACGCCAACGCCGTGATTCGCCTGATGACGGAAGGGCAGACCGGTTCCGCGGAGATAATCACTCATGGAAAGAGAGCGTTCATCGGATATTCCCCGATCAGGGGAACTCTCTGGTCGCTGGGCATTCTCGCGCCGCGGAGCGATTTTACGAAGGCCTTTCTCGGCGCCGTTTTCACAGGCGCGTACATCACCGTCGCCTCATTGATACTTTTCGCGCTGATAATATCTCTGCTCACGCAAAAGATTCTCAAGAACCCGCTTGACGCTATCACTGAAAACGCGCGCAAAAAGGCGCTTGGACAGTTCGAAAACGAGCTTCCCGACAGCATTCTCAAACGGAATGACGAGATAGGAACGCTGGGCGAAGCTTTCGCGGCCATGTCCGATTCCATCAGGGAAGTGATACGGGACATAGTGAGCCTGACCATGGCGGCGCGCGCGGGGGCTCTTGACAAAAGGGCCGATCCCTCTCGTCATTTGGGCAGTTATCACCTCATAATATCCGGCATAAACTCGGCGCTCGACGTCGTCCGCTCACATCTCGACGTCATGCCCGACGCTCTCGCGCTGTTTGACGGATCGCGAAAGATGACCTATCGCAACAGCGCGATGAATGATTTTCTGAAACGGCACAGCGCGTCATTCAACGACGGAAACCTCTTATCGGCTATGCTGTCCGCGGAATACGGCGGCGGGTTCAAATCCGAAGCGGAGGAACTCTTCGCACGCGGAGATTCAGCTCTCGGAACAATTAGCCTCGACGTATCCTTATACGGCGGAAGCGGCATGGAATACGACTACACGCTCAAACTTCGCCGGGTCGGGGACGAAAAAGAAACCGGCCTCGACGAAAACGCCCCTATATGCGTCATGTTACTTGTGAGCGACGTAAGCCAGCTTACGAAAGCGAAAAAAGAAGCCGAAGCGGCGAGCCACGCGAAAAGCAATTTCCTCGCGAATATGAGCCATGAGATACGCACCCCTATGAACGCCATCATCGGCATGACCACGATGGCAAAGGCCGCCCGCGACGCGGAAAGAAAGGACTACTGCCTCGGCAAGATAAGCGAGGCGTCATCGCATCTTCTCGGAGTGATAAACGACATCCTCGATATGTCTAAAATAGAAGCCAACAAATTCGACCTTTCCTTCACCGAGTTCAACTTTGAAAAGATGATGCAGAAAGTGTCCAATGTCATTAATTTCCGCGTTGAAGAGAAACAGCAGCGCTTCAGCGTGCGCATCGACGAACATATCCCGCGTCTGCTGGCGGGAGACGACCAGAGACTGGCGCAGGTCATTACCAACCTACTCTCGAACGCCGTAAAATTCACTCCGCAGGAAGGAGAGATACGTCTTGCCGCCGGCCTCGTCAAAGAGGAAAACGGCATTTGCACGATCCAAATAGACGTGTCGGACACTGGAATAGGAATATCGCGCGAGCAGCAGGAACGGCTTTTCACCTCGTTCGAGCAGGCGGACAACGGCATATCGCGCCGGTTCGGCGGCACAGGTCTCGGTCTCGCCATCTCGAAGCGCATTGTGGAGATGATGAACGGCAAAATCTGGATAGATTCGGAACTCGGGCAAGGCTCCAAATTCTCATTCACCATTCAGGCGCTTCGCGCTGAGGACGAGACGTCGCGGAACCCGCTGCGCCCCGGCGTGAATTGGGCCAATGTGAAAGTGATGGCCGTCGACGACTCGCCCGAGGTCAGAGAATACCTCGGCGAGATAACGCGTTCGCTCGGAATATCGTGCGACATGGCTTCGAGCGGCGAGGAAGCGCTCGATATGATCGAGAAAAACGGAAACTACGACATTTACTTTGTTGACTGGAAAATGCCGGGGCTCGACGGCCTCGAACTATCAAAACAGATAAAGTGGCGAGGGCGGGAGAATATCGTCATCATGATATCAGCCGCGGAATGGACGCTCATAGAGGAAGAAGCCAGAGCGGCCGGAATAAGCAAATTCCTCGGCAAGCCGATTTTCCCCTCCTCCATAGCCGACTGCATAAACGAGTGTCTCTGCGCCGGTATTTCCCAAAACGACGCCGGCGAGGGCGATTGCGACGCTCCAAACCTGGAGGGACGCCGTATCATTTTGGCGGAGGATATAGAAATCAACAGAGAGATAGCTCTGTCGCTCCTCGAACCTACATCCGTCACTGTCGTATGCGCGGAAAACGGCGCTGAAACGGTGCGTCTTTTCAGCGAATCCCCCGAAAAATACGACTTGATATTCATGGACATACAAATG
>JAITAT010000087.1 GCA_031283975.1 Synergistaceae bacterium | reverse complement strand
GCCCTCATCCACATGAAGAGTAAAATCCGAAGACCCGGCTTTTTTGAAAAGATCCGATACTCCTTTGATAGGAATGACGGCCTCACCCGGTTCTATGACAGTCACTCCCGCGGCTTTGCAGATTATAGACGTCCTTATATCCGTCGCCTGAAGTTCCACATTCGATGACTCAGCGCTGAGCCGCACTGTCGAGAAAATATTCATCGATCCCGATGTCGAAGCGTTTCTCTCGGCAAGGTTCCATGTTTTAACGAAACTTTCCTTATTGATCTGTATTTTCATTGTCGAAATTACCCCCAGACCTGATTGTTCATCGAGCGTTTACTGCTTTATATGTATAATAATTAAAAGATTAAGAAGTAGTATTAGTAGTGTCTGTGTATTAGTGGAAAACGTTTTTTAAACGGCTCCGTCAGAAATTTTATAATGTGGAAAATGTGCCGTCGTTTTATTCATATTTATCCACAATATCCACAAAAAATTTGTGAAAAATTTTTTCTCAGCGATAAGCATACTATAATTCACAGACAAATTACATCTTATCTTGTATATTATCCACAATGGTTTTTACCCGCAAGTTCGTCTTCACCATTTCATCTATTCGCCTGCATGCGTAAAGCACGGTGGTGTGATCCCTTTTGTTGAATGCTATGGCTATCTGATTTACCGTGAGACGAAGGTTTTTTCTCGCGATGTACATAGCTATCTGGCGGGCGAGAGCCAATTCAGCCGTCCTGTTGGGCGACAGGAGTTCCTCGACGGTTATGCCGAAACTCTCGGCGATAAGCTGCTGAATGTAATCGACGCTGACGTTTCCTTTCGAGTTGGCGCGCAAAATGTCTTTCAGCCAGACTCCGATGTTTTCGGTGCTCATCGGCTCGGAATTTATTTCTGAGTAAGCGATGACTCTGTTCAAGGCGCCCTCAAGTTCTCTGATGTTGCTTGGAATGTTCTGGGCGAGGAACAATATCACTTCTTCCGGTATTTCCTTATTTTTCATATCCGCTTTCTTTTGGAGGATGGCGACCCTGGTTTCGAGATCGGGAGTCTGTATATCGGTGACGAGACCTGATTCAAAGCGGGATACCAAGCGTTCCTCTACGCCCAGTATATCTTTCGGAGGTCTGTCGGAACTGATTACAATCTGTTTTGAGGCTTCGTACAGGCTGTTGAAAGTGTTGAAAAACTCCTCCTGCGTCTGCTCCTTGCCTGTTATGAATTGTATATCGTCTATGAGCAATAGGTCGAGATTGCGGTATCTCGATCTGAAGGCGTCAGTGCTGTTGTTTTTTATAGCTGATATGAGGTCGTTCGTAAAATTTTCCGAACTTACGTAAAGCGTTCGCGCTTCATTCAGGTTTTTCTCGACGTGATGCGCTATCGCGTGCATGAGGTGGGTCTTTCCCAGTCCGACCCCGCCCCATATAAAAAGGGGATTGTAGGCCACTCCGGGCGAGTCGCTGACGGCCAGGCTGGCGGCATGAGCAAGACGATTCGATTTTCCCACGACAAAATTTTCGAATACATAATTTGGGTTGAGCCCGTTTTTTTTCTGCGAAGTAGTGTTTTTTGCCTGTGTTTTAGTTTTTGGAGATTCCTGCAGCGCTTTATCGGCGACCCTGACGACCACGGATCCCGCGTAATTGCGGCCGGATACGAAGGACGAAAGCGATTCCACTATCGACGAGTCCATCTGCTGTTTTGCGAACATATTAGGGGCTTCTATCAGCAGCACTCCGTTTTCAACGGACACCGGACGGCATGTGACAAGCCATATCTCGTTTACCCCGTCAGGTAAAATGTCACTGGACGATGACAGAATGTCCTGCCACATAACGTCTATATTTGTATTGTTTTCCAAATCAAAAGCACCGCCCGCCGCGTGAATATATTGTTCCAAATGTCCTGCCCGAGGAACTCCTATATTCTAACATGATAAGGAAATTGTCAGTTGCGGTTTATCCACTTTTTTTATCCACATATGCACAAAAATCATCCGCGTGACGTGTGGAATCTACTAAGGCTTGATATTACTTATCTCCAAAATGGATGCAAATATCACGAAAAAAAGGATAAAATATAAAACGGCATTGAGTCGAAAAAGAAGGATGTGGAAAAAAAATATCGATTTATCCACGAAATGTGTATAACTTAAGTGGACAAAGCGGTTGTACATATGTACACTTGTCTGCCTGCTCAAAAGCGGGATAATCCGTAAATTACGAACGATAGAGACAAATGATTCCAACAATAACAGGAGGCGCGCGGATGGACAGGCGGGAATTTTTGAAAAAAATGATTGCTCTTGGAATAGGGACAGGCGCGATGTTTATGCCGGGAGGACTCAAAAGGATGACTTCGCCGGCGTTCGGCGAGCGTGAATTTCCTGATCTCGTAGCCGTCAAAGGCGGGAGCGCCGGTGAAATGTTCGACCGAGGGATGAAAGCGATAGGCGGCATAGGCAGATTTGTTCGCAAGGGTCAAAATGTGGTGATAAAACCGAATATATCCTGGGACGTGCCGGCGAACGGGGCCGCTAACACCTCCCCCGAACTCGTCGCCGGCGTGATTAAGCACTGTCTCGACGCGGGCGCGGGGAAAGTTTTCGTCATGGATCACTCGATCGAGTATTGGGAAAACAGCAGTAAAAATTCGGGCATCGGAGACGCGATAAAAGGAGCCGGAGGCATATACGTCCCGTCCGACGGCAAAGGTTATTATCAGGCAGTTCCGGTAAAGGGCTCCGCGCTGAAGGAGACGATGGTTCACGAGTCGATACTTGAGTGCGACGTTCTGATAAGCGTTCCCGTGCTTAAACATCACGGAGGCGCCGGCGTCAGCATATCGTCCAAAGGACTGATGGGATGCGTGTGGAACAGGCGCGACTATCACGCTCAGGGTCTGCAAAGGTGCATCGCTGATTTTCTCTCTTTCCGCAAACCCGATCTCAACATCATAGACGCGGTAAGTGTCATAACGAAAAACGGCCCGCGCGGCGGGTCTCCCTCCGATGTAGTGAATATGGGCTCGCTCGTCATATCGCCCGACGTTGTGGCGGCCGATACCGCCGGAGCGATGATGCTGGGACATAAACAGGGCGGCATAGAGCATATACGTCTCGCCGCCGGTGCTGGGTTGGGCGAGATGGATTTGTCCAAATTGAGAATAGAACGGATTACGCTCTGATTTACGGTAAGATGGCCGAGCCGGGAAGAAGAGGAAGGGCCGGATACCGGGCCGCTTTTTTGGTAAGGATGTTCGCGGCTGCCGTGTGTCTCGCGCTCTTTTCCCTGTTTTTTCTGGGAATGATAAGGGCCGGCGATCCGTTCGGCGACATGATGAACTGGCAGTTCTCGGCGCGCGCCATAGGGGTTGGAATGACCGGAGGCGCGGTCGTGTTGTTTTTTGCGGCGTCCCTGATCGCGGGGAGGGTATTCTGCTCCGTGTTTTGCCCGATGGGAGCGATTCAGGAGTTTTTGTGGAGAGCGTCGGCCGGGCTTGGCGCCGCCCGCAAAAAATATGTGAAACCGTGGAAGGCGCGTTATCTCATCGTCGCTTTGGCCGCTGCCGGAATAATATTTGCGGTTTCCCCGCTGTTTTCGCTCACGGATCCCATCGCCAACTTTGGGCGCGGTATTACTTCTTTTGCGTTGTTGGCGGGCGGAGAGAATGTTCCGGTGGTTTTCGCCTCCGTCTTTCTCGTCATACTGATATTTTCATGCGTCAAAGGGAGACGATTCTGCGACTGGTGCCCGGCCGGTACGATTATGGGCTTCGCGTCGTCCGTATCGGTTTTCGGGTTGAAACTCGACGAGGAAGGCTGCGTATCATGCGGCGTTTGCGAACGGGCGTGCCCGATGAACTGCGCCGACGCCGGCGGCAAAAAGATAGACCGCGGGAGGTGCGTGCTTTGCATGGGATGCGCCGCGTCATGTCCTGGTTCTTTCATAAGTTTCGGGCGGGTTGTTACCGCTTCCTCCCGCGACGGGCGGAGAAATTTCATAAAAAACGTCTGCGGGATTATAATGGGCATCGGATATATGGGCGGAAGAAACGCGAGACAATTTATGCTGTCAAATGGCATCATCGCCTCCCGCGCCGGATCGTCCGCTATAGTGCCGCCGGGAGCGATGGACGAGGAAAATTTTCTGTCGCGCTGCGTCGGATGCGCGGCTTGCGCGGCCGCTTGCCCGGTCGGCATCATACGTCTCACGGGGAACGCTCATCCCAGGTTGGTCTACGGTGAGAGTTACTGCCAGTACAACTGTGTCGAATGCGGGAAAGTATGTCCCACGAACGCCATAGCCCGCCTTGACGTGGAAACGAAACGCAAAACGCGCATAGCGCTGTCGCGCCTGAATATTTCGTTGTGCGTGGTCACCGCGAAAAAACAGGCTTGCGGCGCTTGCGCCGAGGTTTGTCCCACTCACGCTCTCGTAATGGAGAGCTATGATAATGGACTGGGACTCACAATACCGTCCTTCGACGAGGAGTATTGCATCGGCTGCGGGGCTTGTCTGAGCGTATGTCCGGCCGAGCCGGTCGCTTTCAAAGTGAGGGGCGTGCCGGTTCAGACGATTACGCCCGGCATAAGGCAGTCACAGGAGAACGAGGACTTCGGCGTGAAACCGATGGCGGCGGACGACGATTTTCCTTTTTGAGAGGTGATGTGAATGAGTCTCGGCGTTGGAGAAATAGGTCTTCTGATAGTGCTCGCCATCCTGCTGTTCGGGGCAAAACGTCTGCCGGAGGTCGGCAGGGCGGTGGGCGATGCCATGCGCGAGTTCAAGTCAGCGCTGAATGGAGAACATAAAAAAGGCGGGCCAAAAGGCGGGTCAGGAGACGACATGGGCGGTGGGTAAAGATTCCAGCGAATGGGAGGAACATCTCGACGAACTGAGGCGGCGCATAGTGAGCGCGCTCGCGGTATTTTCCATCGCCTCGGCGCTCTCTTTCGCGGTCTCCGAGCGGATAACGGCGTTTCTCCTGTCCCCTCTCAGCGGGCTCGGCTTAAAACTCTACACATTTTCGCCAACCGAAAAATTCATGGCGCACCTCCACATATCGGCAGTGGCCGGAGCAATACTCGCTTCGCCGTTTATCCTGCTCCAAACCGGAATGTTCATCTGGCCGGGATTGAAAGGCCGCGAGCGAACCTGCGCACGGTTCGCTCTGGTCGCGGTTCCGGCGCTCTTCACGGCGGGGTCTGTCGTCGCGTACAGGTTTTTCGCGCCGGCAGTTCTCAAGTTTTTCCTGTCCTTCGGAAGCGGCGACGGAGTGGGAGCGTTATGGAGCTTCAGAGAATATCTGTCTCTGCTGGCCGGATTGATGCTCGCGGTTGGAATTATGCTGCAGATGCCTCTCATTATGCTGGCGCTCTTCGCGCTCGGCATAGCTAGCCCGCAAAAAACGGCCTCCGCGAGACCGTATGTCGTCCTGCTCATATTCTTGCTTGCCGCGATACTGACTCCGCCGGACGTGACGAGTCAGATTATGCTCGGGGTTCCCCTTTACCTGTTGTTCGAGATAACGCTCTTTGCGGGGAAAATCATGCGTCGGGCAAAGAAGTGATTTTTACGCAGACGGCCGACGCCAGCACTCCGGCCAAAATCGCCTCGGGAATCCCGTTCACGGTTATTACCGACAACACCAGTCCGTAGGCTTCATTGACGGGGATTCCCCTTGCGGATGCGTATGCGCCGCGAAACATTAAAAACATGAGGTGCATCACGAGCAAGGTATTTGTCATGGAGCCAGCGATCCCCGCCGCAAAAAGCGACGCGAGACGCCACTGAGCGTTGGAATCGCCCTTTCGCAGGGAATACAGCCATTTGAGAATATACCAGGGAGTTACGCCTACCAGTATGCGGGGAATGAAGCATATTACGAGCGCGAGCAGGCTGCCGTGTTCTGTGCCAGGCACCGGTATGAAGGGTGAAAATGTGAACGACAGGATATTCGGCATCACCGTGTTCCGTATCAGGCTGGCGAGGCCGAACATCGCTCCGAGGCACGCCCCCGCCGAAGGCCCCAGCAATATGGAGCCTATTATGACCGGCACATGCATGATGGTGGCGTTTATAAACCCGAGATTGATGAAGCCTATCGGAGTAAAAGTCATGAGAAAAATTATCGCCGTAAAGAGCGACGTTGCCGCGAATTTGCGAATTTTTGACGAAGTTCCCTCGACTGCGCCCATTGTTTGCCGCCTCTCAGATTGAGTATAATATCTTACAGTATACCGAATTATATCGGAAAAAACGAAAAATAAAACGCAATTTGGGGAAGATTGCGCGAATTTACGGTGTGCGATATTATTAAATATATTGCGATATTGCGGCAAAATTTTTTTCGGACGGAGATGGCGAATATGGATGAAGGCGCCGCCGCGCGCGGGTGGAGGATATTTCTGAGAGTTTTGGCGATTTTTTTCATTTCGTTGGGCCTGGCTGCAGAACACGCGGAGAGCGCGGTTTTGACGGACGGGGAGATGGCGCAGATCCTGGCAGAGAAACTCGGAGCGAAATTCGCGCCGGAATATCTCCGGGTGAAGGTTCTGGATAGTCACGCCTATGCCGAGGCCAGGGGCGTTTCCCTCAGCGGAGTGATGGTCGACTCCCTCAGAATAGAAGCCATACTGATATCGAATGAGGCGCCGGAGGACGACGACGTCAAGGCGCTTGCGTCGCTCATCGGTTATTCCTGGGGTGAAGTGGTGCTGAGGGCTGAAGATATAAACAAATATTTCGCGAAGTATGAGACTAGAGGATTTTCCGACCTGGTTGTGAATTTCAGCCCGTCGGGCTTTCGTGTGGAGGGCATTTTTACCACTTCGCTGCTTTTTACGCTGAGGGTGAGGCTGTCCGCAACCGGAAATTTCGCGCTGAAGCCCGATGGAGTATATATCGACGACGCGGCGATGTACATCGAGAACCACAGACAGCCCGAATTCATAAAAGCTCAAGCGCTCAAGCGGGCTAATCCGCTGATAACGTGGAGTGAGATACCATTCAAAATTGTATTTAAGGATATCGGCATGACCGATTCTTCGGCGATCATGACCGGGAATCCCCGCGATTTTGACGGCGGGGAAACGGCGGTATGGGAAGGAGGACGTGTGGCGCAATGAGCGGTTTTCCTGTTGTGAGGATGCGAAGGATACGGGAGAACCCAGTCCTGCGCGATATGCTGTCGGAGGTCGCTATCGAGCGCAGACAGTTGATACTGCCGATATTTGTCTGTCCGGGCGAGGGTGTGTCAAATCCTATACAATCAATGCCGGGCGTCTGCCATTGGAGCGTCGATCTTCTGCCGCAGATAGTGGAACCGGCCCGCGATATCGGAGTCAACGCGTTTTTGTTGTTTGGCCTGCCGACATACAAGGACGCGGACGGGACGAGCGCTTTTGACCCGAAACAGCCTGTGCAGAGGGCGCTTACCGCCCTGAAGGAAAAATATCCCGGTATTTTCCTGATAGCCGATACCTGCATGTGCGAATACACGTCACACGGACACTGCGGACACCTGCGCCGGGATGGTAGAGTGGACAACGACCTGACTCTCGCCCTGCTCTCGAAAACAGCGGTAAGCCAGGCGGAGGCGGGGGCGGACATGGTGGCTCCAAGCGACATGATGGATGGAAGGGTTGCCGCTATTCGCGCCGCTCTCGATGAAAAAGGCATGAGCGACGTCGGAATAATGAGCTACGCGGCGAAACTGGCTTCCGCGTTTTACGGCCCGTTCCGCGACGCGGCGGGCAGCGCGCCAAGCTTTGGGGACAGGCGAGGTTATCAGCTCCCCCCGACGAATCCCAGGGAAATTATCCGCGATGCCATGCTGGATGTGGACGAAGGCGCCGATATGCTGATAGTGAAACCGGCCGGGCCGTGTCTCGATATCGCGGCCCGCCTCAGAGAGCGGACCGATTTGCCGCTAGTCGGTTACGCCGTCAGCGGGGAGTACATGATGCTTCATTCGGCGATATCGTCGGGAGCGCTCGACAGGGAACGAGCACTGCTCGAATATCATACGGCGATAAGGAGGTCAGGCTGCGATCTGGTGATAACTTCTTTTGCCGGGGAATTGGCCCGTATTTTGAAGGACGGGCCGAAGAAAGGTTGAGACCGTCGCGCTTCGAGAACGCATCTCCCTAAAGGAGGGTATCGCTCTATCTACAAATTAACCCTCACCGTATATTTTTTGATGAAATCCGACGGATGGTACGACATTTTGGCTTCGCGCAGCCCGGCGTCGTCCATGTCCTCCTCGCGGTTTACCGTTTTGAAATTGTTGCCTTCATGAAGCAGGAACTCTCTGTTTATCACTTGATATGCGGCGTTGTAGTTCAGGCTGGCCTTCTCGAAATGTATCATTATCATGTCGTCGCCCGCCGTTTCCGCTATCGTGTAAGCCGCTATCTGCCCCATCGTTTCTATCATGCCTCCCAGAAGCTGCGGCAGTTTTTCCCAGTTGCCAAGGATATTGCGGATTATTCCCTCGTTTTCGGCCGATATGCTGTCATAGCTTCCGAACTCGCGGTAGGATTCGCACCATTCGCTTTGAAACGCGATGATCCTCGGCAGTTCCTCAGCGGTTATGGGGGCGTAGCGGTAAGGGTTTTGTTTTCTGAACTGGTTGACGCGGTTGCGCTTGCGCATATATTTGTTGCCGGACAGATCCGCGAGATCACTGACCGCGTGAAGATACTCCCAGCTAGCGCGGTTTTCCGATATCTCAACCGCGCCGTCCATCTCGGTTTTCCATATTTCCGCCAGAGTTTCCGGCACAAGTTGAAACTCGGCGCGTTTGCCAAAGCGCGTTCCGATTATCTTTCCCCAATCCCTGCAGGCGTTCCAATCGCCGGAGGGCGCCAAAAAGTGTTCATGCGGGTACAGCCCTTTTATCCACGCCAAAGGCTCCGTTTCGTCGAAAGCGAACTGATAACCCAATGCCTTTTCCCAGCATAACAGTACCCCGGACGAGTAGTCGGACGATTTTTGCGGCGTTGTTTTCCATAATTCGAGGTAGCGGGATATTGTGCCGAAATTGACGGGTTCCAAATTTAACTTCACAAAAAAGCCTCCATAATTTAGCCGTATCATGTCGGACTACGGCCGTCATGTCATCGCGGGTAAAATTTATCGAATCCCGCGCGCTTACGATAAATCGCCGTTTAGCTCCATTTGCTCGTTAATTCGGCTCAGTAAAGCCGCGAACTAATTTCTTTCCGAGCTAAACCGGCAATAATATTACAAAATAACTTTATCACATTTCACGACTTATTCACCACTGCACTTGACAGTATGAGACCTACTTTTTAAGATAAAGCGTACGGAATGTTTCCGCACTTATACTAACGGAGAACATTATTGAAGGGGGAATAGGTTTGGCGACTCCGGCCCTTTTAGTCATGGAGGACGATATAAACGAACCGAAAGGCGGGCGTGCCCCTGAGGAGGAGAACAAGGGCAGACTGATTCCCTCTGAACAGCCCAGGTTCAAGGAGAGGATAAAGGTCGTAGGAATAGGCGGCGGCGGCAATAACGCCATCGATCACATAATAAGGTCAGGGGTCAGCGGGATTGAATTTCTGGCTATAAATACCGACGCTCACTGCCTTGAGAAATGCCTTTCCGTCGAAAAGCTGGTGATAGGGGAAAAACTGACCAAAGGTCACGGCGCTGGAGCGCGTCCCGAAATTGGGGAGGAGGCCGCGTTGGAATCCAAGGAAAACATACGTTCGTGTCTCAAAGGCTGCGATATGGTGTATCTCGCGGCCGGAATGGGCGGCGGCACCGGTACCGGCGCTTTGCCTGTCGTCGCCGGGATAGCCAAGGAGATGGGGATACTGACGGTGGCCGTCGTGACCCGTCCTTTCGGCTTCGAGGGCAAGAGGCGGACCGCCAGTTCGAATTACGGCATCGAAAAGACGAAAAAAATAGTGGATGCGCTGATAATAGTTCCAAACGACAGGCTGCTCCTGTCCGACCGCTCGACCACCGTTCAGGACGCGTTCGCTATGGCGGACGGGGTGTTGCGCCAAGCCGTGCAGGGTGTGACGGATCTTGTGACGAAACCGGGGCAGATAAACGTCGATTTCGCGGATCTGCGGAGCATAATGAAGCATTCGGGCGGCGCAGTGATGGGCGTAGGCAAAGGCAAGGGCGACAATCGGGCCGAAGACGCGTTGAAGCACGCTATGGAAAGCCCGTTGATGGAAAGCTCCATAAAAGGCGCCAAGGGCGTCATATTGAACGTGACCGCCGGGCCTGACGTAGGTCTCTTTGAGGTCAAGGATGCCGCCGAGCAGCTTGGGGAACAGATAGACCCGGACGCCAACTTCATCTGGGGTTTCGTCTGTGACGAGTCCATGGGATGCGATTCACAGGAAGAAATACAGATGGTGGTGATCGCGACAGGTTTCGCGATGGATTCCGGCGCGGATTTCGGAACCGATGAAGCCGCCGCCGATTATACGCAATCGGGGCGTCCTCCGTCCAAAGCGCCTGCCTCTGACCAGGACGCTATGTTTATGATCGATTCCCCGCTCGATACCCCTTCGATTATGCGCCGAGGCAGACCGCGGTACAAGTGAAGTTGTGATGAAATATTTTTCTTCATAAAAAACTCCGCGGCGCTGCGTGACGGCGCCGCGGAGTTTAAGGGGGATGGTTGCTTCTTGTTCAAGTGCTTTCGCGCGACGTTTTTAGCCGCGGCCGCGGAGATGTTTTTCATGTGCGCTATTGGAGAATGCGCCGCGCTCGAGGCCGGAGGCGCCATCCTGATGAATCTGAAGTCGGCCAGCATCCTTTATGTTCAGAGCGAGGACGTGCGCATCCCACCGGCGTCGCTTACGAAAATAATGACCATGTATCTTGCCATGGACGCTATCGGAGAGGGGAAAATTTCGTCGGGAGACGCGGTAATCGTGAGCAAGCGGGCGGCGTCTCAACCCGGCGCGCGGATGGGCCTGAAAACCGGGGATTCGGTCGTGCTCGACGAACTTCTGAAGGGGACGGCGGTGGCCTCCGGCAACGACGCGGCGGTGGCCGTCGCGGAATATATGGCCGGCTCCGTGGAAGCGTTCAGCAAAATGATGAACGACAAAGCGGCTGAACTTGGCATGAGCAAGACAGTGTTCAAAAACCCCAATGGCCTGCCGTCGAAAGGGCATGAGACCACGGCGAGGGATATGCTTATTCTGTCGCGCGGCTACATCGAAAATCACCCGGAGGCCCTGCCGTATCATAAAATTTTGTCCATAACTTACAACGGCAGGACCACGACGAATAAAAATCCCCTGCTCAGGATGTATCCTCACGTCGACGGACTCAAGACGGGCTGGACGAACGCGTCGAAACACAATTTAATCGCGACGGCCGCAAGCGGTGATGTGAGACTGGTGTCCGTTATTTTGGGGGCTCCGACATCGAAAGACCTCACGTATGGATCGGCGTTTTTGATAGAATCGGGTTTCAGAACCGTGGAGAGCGGCGGCCGTCTCAAGGTGGCCCAGCAGCTCGAAGCGGTTGGAGGGGAGATATCCTTCGATATTCCTCCGGCGCCCGATCCGTCCAAACCCGTTTCGGCTGACGCGGGCGCCGTGTCGGGCGATACGCCAGCATCCTCGGATAAAACGCTTTCGTATTACGACGGAATTCCGCCAAGGCTGGCGGAGGAACTGGAATTCGAGTACGATATCGAACCGGGGGACGACACGGAATTCGGCGAGATTGAATTTGACGATCCATCGGTGTGGCCGGGATCGGATATGCCGCCGGAAACCGAGGGAGCCGATGATGAAAGGAGGGGAGACGCGGTGAGGGAAATAGACGCGCGTCAAGTGATAGATGCCGTCGAAGCGTTGTGTATAAAGGCAAATTACATCGCGAGCGAGGACATAAAGGACGCTATCAGGCAGGGTTTGGACTCGGAGGACAATGCGGCGTCCCGGGATGTGCTGGGACAATTGCTGGAAAACGCGGAGATATCCGCGGAAGGCAATCTGCCGCTATGTCAGGATACCGGAATGGCTGTCGTGTTCGTCGAGATGGGGCAGGACGTCCGGCTGACCGGGGGTTCGATAAGAGACGCCATTAACGAGGGCGTCCGGCGCGGCTACAAAGACGGTTATCTGCGGGCGTCGGTGGTGGCCGACCCCATCGACAGGGTGAACACGGGCGACAATACGCCGGCCGTCATCTACTTCGACATAGTGCCGGGAGACAGACTCAAAATAACCGTCGCTCCGAAGGGTTTCGGGAGCGAGAATATGAGCGGAGTGCTGATGCTGACCCCGTCCCAGGGCATTGCCGGAATAAAGCGTTTCGTCATTGATACGGTAAGATCCGCCGGAGCTAACCCGTGCCCGCCGATAATCGTGGGAGTCGGCGTGGGAGGCACTATGGATTACGCGGCCCTGATGGCCAAAAAAGCTCTGTTGCGGCCCGTCGGCTCGACCAATGGGAGTTGGCTCTGGACCGGCTTGGAACGCGAGCTGCTGGAGGAGATAAATTCTCTGGATATCGGCCCTGCCGGCTTGGGCGGGAAAACGACGGCTCTTGCCGTCCATATAGAAACATTTCCGACACACATCGCCGGGCTTCCTATTGCCGTAAATATCGGCTGCCACGCCACAAGGCACGTCGAGACGACATTATGACCGCCGCAAAAATAAAAATAACGACTCCGCTGTCCGGTTCAGTTATAAAGGGACTGTCGCGAGGAGACTCCGTATCACTGTCCGGCGTGTTGTACACGGCCAGGGACGCGGCGCATGCCCGTCTCGTCGAAATGCTGGCGCGTCATGAGACGATGCCGTTCGATTTCGAGGGAGCCGCGGTTTATTACGCCGGGCCCAGCCCAGCAAGGCCCGGGGCGGCGACCGGCTCCATAGGCCCGACTACCAGCGGCCGCATGGACTCTTATTCCCCGACGCTGATAGCCGCCGGCCTCAAAGTGATGATAGGAAAAGGACTCCGCAATTCATCAGTGAAAGAGGCCATCGTAAAACACGGCGGCGTATACCTTGCCGCGACCGGCGGAGCCGCCGCCCTGATCGCGAGATCGGTAAAAGCCTCAGAGGTCATAGCGTTCCCCGAACTGGGAGCGGAGGCGATACGCCGCCTCGAAGTGGAGGATTTCCCGGCGATAGTGGCGATAGATTCGGAAGGAAACGACATATACGAAAGGGGTGGGCGGACAAAATAAATTATGACTATCCAATTAGAGCATAATACGGTTTTGTGGAGTTCAAACGCATACGTGCACAAGGCTAGAAAAGATATCATGTAATGATGTAATTGTGGCTCGAAAGCCGACAATCCATATTTTGAGCGGCATTTTAATTCCGTCACTTGCTACATCTTACGGCTTTGATGATCATCTATCATTTGTGTATATTATAGATTAAAGTAAACCCCCGCTCGTATTCGTTATGGAGAATTTAATGTCGGCCGCGTTCGGCCGGTTATCGCGTATATATATAATCAGGGTTAAATTATGACGGACGTG
>JAITAT010000070.1 GCA_031283975.1 Synergistaceae bacterium | reverse complement strand
GGTTTCAACCTCCTGCCGCGTCTCAACGCGCTCGACAACGTGGCCCTTCCTCTCGTGTACGCCCGCGTCGGTTCGGCGGAGCGCGCGAGCCGCGCGGAATGGGCGCTCCGCAAGGTGGGGCTGGGCGAGCGGATGAAGCATCGTCCAAACCAGCTATCGGGGGGCCAGCAGCAGCGCGTCGCCATAGCGCGAGCGCTCGTCGGCGAAGCTCCGGTCATCCTCGCCGACGAACCGACGGGCAATCTGGACACCAAAACGAGCGTGGAGATAATGGAGCTGCTGTGCGAGATAAACGGAGAGGGGCGCACGATAGTGCTTGTGACGCACGAGTCCGACATATCCATGTACGCGTCGCGCGTCCTGCGCTTCACGGACGGCCGCCTGGTGGACGATATCCGTCAGACGGCACTGAGACCCGGCAAGAGGGCCGGCGCGTGATGTTCCGCCGATTCTTCCGAAATGAGGCGATCATATGTTTGAGATTTTGAGGACGGCGATATCGTCACTATGGGCCAATAAAACCCGTTCGATTCTGACGATGCTGGGAGTGGTGATAGGCGTCGGCGCTGTCATAGCGATGGTCGCGGTCGGCAACGGGGCGAGCAGTGAGGTTACCGGGCTGATATCGGGCATGGGGGTCAACATGATAATGATACGCCCGGGTACTCCGAACTCGGGCGGCGTGCGGATGAGCGCGGGGAGCGGCGCGCGTCTCACCCTGCCCGATATCGAGGCGATAGAGGAGGAGTGCTGGTCGATAGAGGCGGTCGCTCCGCAGGTGATGGCAGGCTCGCAGATAATATTTGAAAATCGCAACTGGGCGTCTTCGGTCACGGGGACGACGGAGGGGTTTTTCAAAATCCGGGATTTTCACGCCGAAAACGGCCGTCTGCTGGACGACGAGGACGAGCGGAGCGCGGCCAAGGTAGCCGTTCTGGGAGCTACGCTGGCCCGCGAACTCTTCGGCGGCATGGATCCCGTGGGGCAGACGATCAGGATAAGCAACATACCGTTCGAGGTCGTCGGGATACTCGCCTCGAAGGGGCAGTCGGCCATGGGTTCCGATCAAGACGACATGGTGGTGGTCCCGATAACAACGGCCCAGCGGCGTCTGGTGCGCAGTTCGTTCGCGGACTCCATCAACATGGCTTTCGTGCAGGTAAAGGATGTCAGCATGATAGACAGCGCTATGGGCGAGATAAGCGCGCTCCTTCGCCAGCGCCACCGCATTCCCTCGGGCGGAGAGGATGATTTCACCCTCGGCAACATGACCGACATCATCAACAGCCTCTCTCAGTCCACGCGCGCGATGACTATGCTTCTGGGCGCGGTCGCGTCGATTTCACTCATAGTCGGGGGCATAGGGATAATGAACATAATGCTGGTATCGGTGACGGAGCGCACGCGCGAGATAGGTGTCAGAATGGCGATATGGGCGAGCGCGTTCGACATAAGGATTCAGTTCCTGCTCGAAGCCATGCTGCTGTCGTTCGCCGGCGGAGTCATAGGGATACTGCTCGGTTTCGGCGCTTCCACGGCTATAGCGCATCTTCTGAAATGGCCGACTTCGGTCTCCGGCGGAGTCATCGCCTTAGCGGCCGGGTTCTCCTGCTTCATCGGGGTTTTCTTCGGTTTCTATCCGGCGTGGAAAGCTTCGTCCCTGCGCCCAATAGACGCTCTGCGCTTCGACTGATATGCCATGAGCATAAAGCAGAGGCTGTTCTTCTCCAATATACTGATGCTGGTAATACCTGTGGCGACGAGCCTCGCGATCTTCTTCGCCGGACTGCATTTTTTCGCCACTCTGGCGGGTCTGGGAGACAGGCAGCGCGAGGGGCGTTTCTTCATGGAGGCCGCCGAACAGGCGGACGAACTTATGAACGGATGGGAGCGGGACGGAGCGGGCCTTGCCGAGATGATCGAAGACGCGCGCGCTTTCAACGGCCGGTACGGTGAAAGCGGGCCGGTTCTTCTTATTTTCAGGGGCGGCAAACTCGCGGACGGCGGACGGCTGCCGCCGCCCGGCGATATTCTGAGTTCGGCGCTGACCCGCGGCGGAACGTCCACGCTATTCGGCAGGACGGCGGCCCGCGTGCGCGGGATCGGCGAAGTTCAGGCCGTGTTGTACGAGAGGCTGAGGATGACCGAAATGTCGCGCAGCTACAGGGACGTCATGTTCAACGGAACCGTAGTGTCCGTCGTGTGCGCGGCCGTCGCGGTGCTGCTGACCAACGCGTTCCTCACCCAGTTCGTGTTCAAAAAGATACTCCGCGCCATGGACACCCTGACGGATGGGGTTCGCCAGATACGCGAGGGCAATCTGAATTTCAGAATAGACTACGGGGAAAGCGACGAGTTCAGCGCCGTATGCGGCGCTTTCAACGATATGGCCGGGCATCTCATGTCGGTCGAGGAGGCCCGGCGTAACGACGAACAGAGCCGCAGCGAACTCATAGCCGGAATATCGCACGACGTCAGGACGCCGCTCACCTCGATAAAAGCCTACATCGAAGGGCTGGAACAGGGGATAGCCGAGACTCCAACCGCCAGGAAACGCTACATCGAGACGATAAAAAACAAAACGGGCGACCTCGAACGCATCATCGACACGCTGTTTCTTTTCGCCAAACTCGACACCGGCGAGTTTCCGTATCGTATCGAGCGCGTGAATCTGAGCGGAGCCGTCCGCGAGATAGTGGACGAGGTTTCGGAGGAGTACGCGTCCTCCGGTCTCGAAATTTCGGTGACTGAATCCCAAGCGCCTGTGTTTGCGAATATAGACGCGTTGCAGATGCGGAACGTTCTGATAAATATTTTCGAGAACAGCCTCAAATACAAGGATAAGGCCCGCGGCTGTATTCAAGTGAGTGTGTCGCGCGCGGACGGCGAGGCGATCATGGTCATGTCCGACGACGGCCCGGGCGTCCCGGAGGACGCTGAGGGCAAGCTGTTCGGCCTGTTCTACAGAATAGACGGCTCACGAAGCAACCCCAGCCGGGGAAGCGGGCTGGGGCTCGCCATCGCCGAGAGAATGGTGAAGCATTTCGGCGGCTCCATAGAGGCGAAAAATATACCGGACGGCGGGCTGTCCATAATCATAAGACTGCCCGAGGCCGGATGAGGAGGGAGAGCCGATGCCGGGCAAGAAAATTCTCATAGTCGAGGACGACACGTCGATAGCCGAGATAGAGCGGGATTTTTTGGAGATAAACGGCATGGAGTGCGTTCTGGTTTCAAACGGAACCGACGGTCTGCGCGAGGCGTCGTCCGGCCGGTACGACCTCATTCTGCTCGACCTGATGCTGCCTGGTCTCGACGGATACGAGATAACGAAAAGGATAAGAGGTTCAGTGGATACCCCTATACTCATGGTCACGGCCAAAACCGACGACGCGGACAAGATTCGCGGTCTCGGCCTTGGCGCTGACGATTACATCTCCAAACCCTTCTCTCCCACCGAACTCGTGGCGAGGGTGAAAGCCAACCTGGCTCAGTACGAACGTCTCACCGGCCGCCCCGCCGCACAGGACGGCGAGATAACCGCCGGCAATATCAGGATAAACCACAGGGCGCGGCGAGTGTACGCCGACGAGCGCGAGATTGATCTCAAAAACAGGGAATACGAGCTGTTGTATTTTTTAGCTTCGAACCCCGACGCCGTATTCAGCAAAGAAACGCTGTACGACCGAGTCTGGGGCATGGATGCCGCGGGCGATACCGCCACGGTCGCGGTTCATATAAACCGGCTGAGGGAAAAAATAGAACGCGACCCATCTGATCCCGCTCATATAGAGACGGTGTGGGGCGTGGGCTACAGATTTAAAAAATGAACCGGGGCGCGCGTTCGCGCCCGTCCCGTGGCGTCAGATGGAGTAATTCTGCCCCTCCATGCTTCGGCTTCTGTCGACGAGTTCTTCCAGCGTCACTCCGTCGAGATAGTCGTTTATCACCTTGTTCAGCCCCTCCCAGAGTGGAAGCGTGGGGCACCAGCCGCTTCTTGGACACCTGTTCGGGTCGTCCTCCATACAGGCCACCGGCGACAGATCGCCCTCGACCGCTCTCAAAATATCTCCCACCCTGTATTCCTTTGCCAGGCGCGCAAGCTTGTAACCGCCGTCCTTGCCGCGCGAACTCTTGAGGTAACCGGCGCGGCTGAGCATCGGTATTATCTGTTCGAGATATTTAATCGTTATCTCCTGGCGCGACGAGACGTTTTTCAGCGGAATGAACTCTCCGGTGTCGTGGATCGCCAGGTCTATCATCACTCTGAGCGCGTAACGGCCTTTCGTTGACATCTTCATTGAAATCGCCTCCTGCTTCTCCTAATTTTATTACAAGATGATACCTTTTAACCATATATTTTCAATAGGATATATATATTATTCTGGCCGTGCCGTCACGGACGTTCATGACGCTCATCCCATACCAACGGCCAGACTTGGCTGTAATGGACAGGTCAAAGTATATCACATCACGATATCGCTCATCCCGCAGGCCGGTCCGGCGCCGGCAAAACACGCCGAAATCCGCTCGTTTACATACCGGCGATGTGCGTGTATCATTTATGTCATGGCGTCATATATCGATCTCGACACCCACAGCGTAAAGATATATCTTAAAGAGCGCGGCGTTTTCTTCTCAGGGGGCGCGCGGCTTTCGTCGCGCGAAATCGGCCGCAACGAGACCGACGGGGACGGCTACGTCAATCATATATACCGGGTCTGGGACGAGGACGGCAACGCGGTCATAGTGAAACAGGCGAAACCTTATCTGAAATTTCTGGGCGAGGGCGTGTTTCCCCTTTCGGTGGGGCGCAGCGCGCTCGAGACCGACATCATCAAAATCCGCGGCGCGATAGCGCCGCGGTATGTGCCAAAACTCATTTACACCGACCGCGAAAACAATCTTTTCGTCCTCGAGGACTGCGGCGATCTGGGGATAATGCGCTTCGGGCTCTCCAGAGGACGAAGGTACCCGCGCTTCCCGAAGATGATGGGCGAATTCATCGCAAAGTGCAACTTCTACACGTCCGAACTGTATCTCGATCAGTGCGTCCACAAAGAACTTGACCGCCACTTCACAAGCCCCGAGATGATTAGGATAATGGAGACGATACTCTTTTTCAGGAAGTCGCTTACGGACGAGGTCAGTTTCCAGACCGAACCGCCCGACCCAGCGCACGCCGAACTCTCCGACATATTCTGGAGCAGGCGGGAAGCGAGGGCCGAACTTCTGAAACTGAGGGACGTTTACATGAAAAAACGTGAGTGCCTGGCGCACGGCGACCTGCACACCTCGAACACGATGACGGACGGGGAGCGGATGAAGATAATCGACATGGAATATACCCACATGGGACCGTACT
>JAITAT010000042.1 GCA_031283975.1 Synergistaceae bacterium | reverse complement strand
ACCTGCTGGCGGTTGAGTCCCAGATAGCCCCTGTACAGCTCTTTCAGGTCGTCGTTCATGGCCGACGGGTTCGGGAGCAGTATCCGGGTGAAGCAGCTTTCGAGGATCGTTTGGCGTATGGGGGCGTTGACTATATCTGACAAATTCTGCGTGGCGAGTATCACCGCGCAGTTTTTCTTGCGCAGAACCAACAGCCATTCCTTGATTTTCCTTTGGAACATCTCATGGGAGAGCGCCAGCCACGCCTCGTCGATGATGATTAAAGACGGAGGATTATTGTGCCTGCCCTCGGCGGTCGAGTCCAACCGCTTCTCTATTTCCCGGAACAGGAACAGGAGAATCGGTATGACGAGCTTCGCGTCCATCTGAAAGACGTGATCCAGTTCAAAGACCGTGAAGTTCCGATAGCTGATGTCGTTGGATTCGCCGTCCAGAAGCAGTCCTCCCGGACTGTTCCCGGTGTAGTAGTCCAGATACTTCCTCAAATCCAATCCTTGAACCGTATGGACGAAGTTCGTCAGAGTCCGCGCGGAGGATTCGCCGGGGTCAGTCGTCGAAGCCATCGTTTCGAGCGCGTCGTTCATGAGCGATCTCTCATACGGCGAGGGCGGCGACCCCTTGCTCAAAATAATCGCCGCCTCCAGCCACTCCTGGGCGTCCAATCTTTCGGCAGGAGTATCGAGAGAGGCCAGAGGGCAGAAACGTAATGGGGAGCCGTCCGCTCCGATGTCGTAATGGGCGGCGTCGAGGCACGATGACACAAGAGGGAACATCGAATAGCCCTTGTCGAAACAGAAAATCCTGGCTCCCTCGTACCGCTCGAACTGCGAGGCTATCATCGCCAGCAGGGTGGATTTCCCGCTCCCCGTAGGGCCGAGAATCAACGTATGCCCCACGTCGCCGTCGTGCAAATTCAGGCGGAACGGAGTCGAACCGACAGACGCGGCCTGCAACAGCGCCGGGCTTTTCGGCGGGAAGTGAGACGACGGGCAGTATTCCTCTCCCGTCCAATCGGTGGTGGTTGGCATGATGTCGCTGAAATTCAAGCTGGAAATCATGGGCTTACGAACGTTTTCATACCCGTGACCGGGCAGGCTTCCTATGAACGCCTCCATGCCGTTCCTCTTCTCTATCCGCGCCGGGAACCCGCGAAACTCGAAAGCCTTCACCACCTCCCGCGCCCGCTCTTCAATCTCTTTCAGCTCCGGCCCGCGAATCAGGACGACGCAGGTGTGGTTGCCATAACAAACATCCCCTCCGTCCAGCGGTATGGCCGCCTCGTCGATGTCCGCGACCATGTTCGCCGCGTCGAGGTTTATCTGCGCGTCCGTCCTTCCGAGTATCTGGGACATGAAACTGCGCGTTTTTTGCGCCCATCGCTTGCGGAGAGAGTTGAGGTGTCCCGAGGCGTCGAGGAAGTCCGTGAAGATGAACCGGTGCGACACCCGAACCTCGAAAGGCAGAAGAGCGAGCGAGTGCAGGATTCCCGGATAGCTCCCCTGCGGGTAGCCCATGACGGAGACGGCCATTACATGATTGTCGTCGTAGATAAGCGGGTCGCCCACGAGCATATCCCGCGCCAGAAGCGTATCGAGATACGTCGGCGCGGGGCCGGGTACGCGGACGGGGCGCCACCTTCCGTTGACGATGTAGTTCAAGGCCCGCAGCAGTTCCGCGTTCAACATCACTTCTTCGCCCGGCGTGTTTGCTTCCCCGATTCTTACCGCCTCGCACCCCATCCGCTCAAGCCGTATCTGGCGGCTTGCCGTGAGGGAATTTTCCACCTCGCCCAGCTTGTCTTCGAAGTATTCCAGGTTCTTTTCCTCCGCGCCGGAGTATTCATCTTCGCCGCCGCCCATCAGAAATTCGGCAGCCTTTTTCGCCTTCCCGGACTGTTCCAGCAACGGCGGCAGATACGTGAAGAACAGCGCGATCTTCGTCTCGAAGTGACGCCCCTCCCGCTTGTGGAAGTAATGGCGTTCGAGGTCGATGAGCAGGTTTGTCGGTTCAGTAAAGCGCCCCGCCGGGTAACCTTCGGCGGGCTTCCTCACCATCTCGGCGTGGAGCATCCAGCCCCGTCCCAGACGCATGAGCGCCCTGCCGATATACGCCGACAGCGCCTCCACTTCCTCCTTCGCCGCGCTCTCCAAATCCGGCCCCGCGTACCAGAACCCCGCCAGATACGCGCCGTTTTTCAGCTCGATGACACGCTCATTTATAAGCGTCTGGTACAGCAGTAAATCCGCGAATCCCGGTTCCTGTCTCGTTTTCATAGCGTTTTGCACACTCATGGTGATTACCACCGCCTCGGTTTTGGGGTATTTCTGAATCCCGCCGTGCCGGAGGCCGGATACTCCGGCCTGTACCGGACGCTTCGCTTGAACACGCCGCTCATCATCGGGTCGGCCTTCGCCATGCGGGACAGGACGGCGCGCCCGATGAAGAAGAACGCGCCTCCGAGAAATACGTTGACGAGGTTCTTGGACATGATGCCCCCCGGCCCCGCCAGGAGCGTCACGACCATGCAGAGCATGAGGAACAGGACGCGCTCGCAGCCCATGATGAGCTGCGGGCGCGCGAGGCTCCGATGAATCGGGATGGTTCTGATCTGTTCTTTCATAGCCGTCTCAAAACCCAACTACGCTGGTCACGCGATGACCGCGCTCTGGAGCCCGAACATGGACAGCACGGTGGGAGCCGAGCCGAGCATTCCGGCGAGAATCGCCGCCATAGCCACCCACCTGACCCATCCGCCGAGTTCCGAGCCGACGAACGCGATGGCGCAGAAGCCGCAGACAATCATGAAGAGGCCGAGGGAGAATGCCACCGGCCCGGTGAGAGAGTCCGCGAGCTGTTTCAAGGCCGAGTCCCAGGGAAAATTCGTGCTGGTGTTCGCCTCGGCAACGCCGGAAGTTCCGAGGCAGAACAACATCACCACGAGAAGCGCCGTAAAAACGTATTTCATTTTTTTCGTTTTCAAAATATGTACCTCCTACTGATAGGGCAAAAAATTCAAAAGCTGCGGGGCTCCGCCCCGAACCCCGCAGGGGACTCGTCCCCTGACCCCTTTTTATTCAGCTTGCAGACTGGCTCATATCTGTATTCCCCCTCTTTGAAGCCGCGACTACTCAGAAGATTTCCGTCGCCTGCCGCCCCAAACGCCCGAATTCCTTGCGGTATCGGATTGCTGAGTACAGCGTAAGGCGCTCTGAAAGGCTTATTGAGAAAATGAAAAGAAGCCGATATGTCCGAGGGCATTTTTCCGCCCGATTCCTTCGCGGTGTCCGGTATAAAGCTCGAAAATGGGCTGAAACAACCCGGGAGAGACCTGCTTTGGGAGATAAGCGACGCATTGGGCGTTTCAATCGACGAACT
>JAITAT010000041.1 GCA_031283975.1 Synergistaceae bacterium | reverse complement strand
CTATCGCCACTCTTATCAGATCAGCGCTGACTTTACCGCTGTCGAAAGCCGCCGTTACTTTTTTATTTTCCAAATCCACAATGACGCCGCCCGTTCCCGGCAATTCCCCGATGGCTTTGGTAATGGCCTTCACGCAGTGTTCACACGACATCCCGTCCACGTCAAAGGTTATGGAGTCCATTTGTGTAAATCTCCCGTTTCCAAGTTAAAGTTATCACTTCAGGTCGAACGGCTTGAGGAATTTCTCGGCCTCGAACTTGCGCCCCCTGGCGTCCTCAAGAGGGACTTTCGCGTATGTCCAGCCTTCGACTTTCGCGGGATCGACGCCGGCGTCGATGAACATTTTGGGATCCACCACGAACACTATATCTTTGTCGTTCTTGCTCATGTCCTTCGCCCATTCGAACAACGACCCTTCGGCGACTGTTATTCCGTAATGGTCGAGAGCCGAATGATAGCCTATCGATTCTCTGTCGAGCTTAACTATCTGCTCGAGCGACGAAAGCGGGGTTATTTCGCCATCGTATTCCAGCGGTTTGTCCGAAAGTTTTTTGCCCAGCATCAGCTTGCCCCTGTCCTCCAGCATCCCCTTCATGTGCTCCGGCAGTTTGTTCAAATCGAGGCCGGCGTTCACGAACGGATCGGCGTCGAAACAGAGGTACGTATCGAACATGCGGTCGGGTTTCGCCTCCCTGCGCCACCAGAAAGCGGCGTCGCCGTCCGGGTCAGTCAGCACCCATACTTTGTCCATTTCATCGGCTGCGGGCGGAAACTCCAAAGCCCCCAGCATTTCGTTGAATGACGTTATCGCCGCTCTCCCGACAAGATCGGTACTGAACGCGGCGTTCGCCGCACTTACAGTTAAAATCGTCATCATACCCGTCAACAACGCCGCCAATATCGTTTTGCGCATGTTTTTTTCTTTCATTTCACATTCCCCCAGTATTTTGATTTTATTTTTTAATTGCCGGCGCGGTTCACCTTGAACCGCCTCAGCCTTAAAGCGTTTGTGAGCACCGATACCGAACTGAGCGACATCGCCGCCGCCGCGAATATCGGATTCAAGAGCGGCCCGCCAAAGATATGCAGTATCCCGGCCGCTACGGGAATGCCCGCCGTGTTGTAGGCGAAGGCCCAGAACAGGTTCTGTTTGATGTTGCGTATCGTGGTGCGGGACAGGGCAATCGCCGTGGGAACGTCCATAAGGTCGCTCCTCATCAGCACTATATCCGCCGATTCCATCGCCACGTCCGTGCCGGAGCCTATCGCTATCCCTATGTCCGCCTGGGCGAGCGCGGGAGCGTCGTTTATGCCGTCTCCGACCATCGCCACGCGCATACCCTGGTTTTGAAGCTTTTTCACCTCGTTCGATTTGTCCTGCGGCAGAACTTCCGCCAGGACTATATCGATGCCCACCTGACGGGCGATAGCGTCCGCGGTCTTTTTGTTGTCGCCCGTGATCATCGCGACCTTGATCCCCATCGACTTGAGAGCTTCGATAGCCTCCGCGCTGCTCCTTTTTAAAACGTCAGCCACGGCTATTATTCCGACAAGTTCGTCTCCTAACACCACGTACATCGGAGTCTTTCCCTCTTCCGCCAGACGGTCGGATTCTCGTTCCAGATTACCCAGAGAGATGCCGCGCTCCTTCATCAGCTTCCTGTTCCCTATGTAAAAAACGCTGCCGTCAATGGCGGCCTCTATTCCAAGGCCGGTGAGCGCCTGAAAATTTTCCACCTTGAGGAAATCAACGCGCTCGATATCCGCTTTCCTGACTATCGCTTCGCCAAGCGGGTGCTCCGAACTCCTCTCCGCTGACGCCGCTATCTGGAGAAGGTGCTTTTCGTCCCGTATGCCGGAAAATTCGGCGACGACTATATCGGTAACTTCGGGATGTCCTTCGGTGAGCGTCCCTGTCTTATCGAACACAATGGCGTTCAGCTTGTGCGTAGTCTCCAGGGCTTCGCCGCCCTTGAACAGGATGCCGTTCTCCGCGCCCTTGCCCGTGCCCACCATGATGGCCGTCGGCGTCGCGAGCCCTAGAGCGCAGGGGCAGGCGATTATCAGTATGGCTATGAAAATGGTGAGCGCGAATTGAACGTGCGTCCAACCCGCCGGCGGAGTCCCCAGGAAGTACCATGCTATAGCCGCTATGACCGCTATGACGCAGACTACCGGAACGAAATACCCCGATACGATATCCGCCATCGCCGCAATCGGCGCTTTGGATCCCTGAGCGTCCTCGACGAGTTTGATTATCTGCGCGAGCGCCGTGTCGCTGCCGACTTTCGTCGCCTCGAAACGAATGACCCCGTTTTTGTTGATCGTCGCGGCGAAGACCTTATCTCCGGGATTCTTGTCAATGGGGATACTCTCCCCGGTGAGCATAGATTCGTCAATTGCGGAGTGCCCGTCCGCTATCACGCCGTCAACCGGGATTTTGCCGCCCGGTTTGACCAGGATGACGTGGCCGATTTCAACTTCATCTATAGGGATTTCCATCTCTTTGCCGTCCTGGATGATGATGGCCGTCTTGGGCGCCAGCCCCATGAGCTTCTTGATGGCCTCGGACGTCTTCCCCTTAGATACGGCTTCGAGGTACTTGCCAAGCAGGATGAGCGTTATGATGACGCCGGCCGACTCGAAATAGAGGCCTTCCACCGCTCCGAAATTGCCGATAAGTATCTGATACGTACAATAGAAACTGTAAATCAGCGCCGCCGACGTGCCTATCGCAATCAGGGAATCCATGTTAGGGCTTCCCTGTATGAAAGCCCTGAATCCGACAGAATAAAACCTCCTTCCGGCGATGACTATCGGTATCGTCAGGATAATCTGCACTATCGCGTAGTTCAGCGGATACTGCATCGGATAGAGTATCCTCGGCGTCGGGAACGGCCACCACCACAGCATCGAACTCATCGCTATGTAAAGAAGCGGCACGCCGAATATCGCGGATACTATGAATTTCTTTTTGAGTGAATTGATCTCCCGCTCCTTGCGAACGCGATCTTCGTCCACTGCCCCCTTTCTTTCGATGTCGAGCGGGGTATACCCTAATTTGGATATCGCCTCCTTTATTTGAGAGAGTTTTATTGACTTGGGGTCATACGTTACCGTCGCCCTTTCCGTGGCGAAATTGACCGACGCGAGCGTCACTCCGCCGATTTTCGATACGGTCTTTTCTATGCGCTGCGCGCAGGCCGCGCATGTCATTCCGCTTATTGGTATCGTCACTTCGTTTTTTTTGTTTTCCGTGACCACGCCGTAACCTATGCCGGTTATGGCTTCCTCGATGGCCGACAATTGAAGCGCCGCCTCGTCGTACTCGACTGTCAGTTTTTCCGTGGCAAAATTGACAGTCGCTCTCGCTACCCCGCTGAGCTTGCCGGTGACTTTTTCTATCCTTTTCGCGCAAGCCGCGCATGTCATTCCGCTTATAGTCAAAGTGTTCCGCATTGTATGAATTCCTCCTGTCAAATTAAATACGAGCCAAACTAACTACAGCACCCGCAGGAATAATTTTCGTTTACCTCTATTTTCCCGTGATTTTTGCCGTTGCACCGCGCGTTTTCAATGACGTGTTTTAAATGTTGGAAATCTGTCCTCTTCGGATCGTAAACCACTTTAGTTCTTCCTTTCCTGACATTGACGGACGCGCCTATCACACCGTCTCTCTCCGCCAGAATTTCTTCAATTCTCGCGGCGCACTCGGAACAGCTCAAACCATAAACCGGAACGTCGAGCGACGCGCGCCTGGTCCGCTCCACCACGTCGCTCACGATCTCGTTTATGGTTGCGCGCAGCAAGGCTCCTGGCAATCTCCGCTCGTCGTATTCCAGCGACAGTTCCCCTTTGTCAAAGCTGACCGACGCCCTCGCGACCCCGTTCAGGCCGCCGACCGTTTTCTCAATCCCCTTGGCGCACGCCGGGCACGCCATGCCGTTTATCAGAATCACTTCACTAGTCATATAAAACCCCTCCTTCCGTAAATTTCCTCTTCAAAAGCCGCCGCAGCACGCGCAGGACGGCGCCGCGAAATCATCGGCATCCTGTTCCGGTTCCGCGGCTTCCGCGGCTCCGGCCGCGGCGGGCGCCTCGGGCGGGGCGGAGACTTTGTCCGCGGCGTCCACCACGGTGATCGTTCCCCTTATCATGCCCATCCAGCAGCTATATCTATATTTACCCGCTTTC
>JAITAT010000141.1 GCA_031283975.1 Synergistaceae bacterium | reverse complement strand
CTCAAATGGCACAAGGCAAGACTGTGACTAAAACCTTTGAAGAGCTTGAACGCATGGCAAATGAATAAAGTAACCTTTACAAATGAGGCGTGGAATGATTATGTGTACTGGCAGACACAAAAAATTCAACCTGGCGTCACTCTCTGACGCAGGCTTTCCTCAGTTCATAGCGGTCGGACAAGCCCGTTTTATTGAATATGCGCGTCGCCAGTTTTTTCACGGAGTCCAGAGAATAAGCCAGCTCAGAAGCGATATCTTGATTACGTTTCCCCAAGGCGATGAGCTTCGCTATCTGTTTCTCTCGAATGTCTAACGCCTCCGTCAGCCGATTGAATTTATCTTCGTCCAGTTCGACAATTTCGCCGTTTTTTCTCGCGGCCCTTATCCTGCGACGCTCCATCCCGAATTCCAAATGCAGGCGCAGACGGGCGAACATGATGTCTTTCACGAATGGCTTGGTGATATAGTCCATCACTCCGGACCCGAGTCCCTTTACTTGGTTCCGCACGTCATCCAGACCGGTCAGGAAAATGACGGGGATATCCTCGGTTTCCGGATTGCCACGCAGTCTTTCCAGGGTTTCGTACCCGTTCATGTCGGGCATATCGATATCGAGCAGAACAAGGTCCGGGAACAGCCCCTCCTCAATCAAATGGAGCGCTCGTATGCCACTTTCCGCGAGGCTCACCTCATAATGACCAGCCAGTTGAGCGCGGATCATCTGAAGCAGTCCCGCGTCATCGTCGATCACGAGGATTCTGTATCCCGGGATCTTTCCGTCCCGCGGGCCGCCACTCTCAAACATTGAGCTCCGCTCCGTCCGCCTCATATGCCGATTTGTCCGTATATCGAAGAAAAACCCCGAGTCCTCTATACGCCCGCTCCCACTCCAGGAACAGGAGCGGCAACGCGAGATTCGCGTACTCCGTATCCCCGGCGCGACAGGCGCGTTCGGTTTCTTTCGCGATGTCCCGCAGCCTCGTAGCTCCCGTGTATCCGGCTCCACCCTTCAACGCGTGGACGAGCCGTGCCATTCCCGCCCAATCTTCTTTATCTCTCTTCGATTCTATCACGGCTCGCGCCGACGCGAAGTTTTCGACAAAAATGCCGGCTTGCGTTCGAAACAACGCCAGGTCACCACTGGCGTATTTCAACCCTTCGGAGAGAGAAAGGCCATACTCGGACGACAGTCTGTGTTCCCACTCTTTCCTCGTCGAGCCCGTGATTTCCGCTTCGGCTGTTTGATCCGGGTCATGTTTCTTGGAAACGACGACATCTGACGGTAGAAGCGCGAAGATCGTCTTTTCCAAGTCGCTCCGAGCGACAGGTTTAGTGAGATAGGCGGCAAAACCCGCGTCTAAAAGTTTTTCGCGTTCTCCTGTGATGGCATCGGCTGTAAAGGCGACAACCGGCGTGTCGAAGGCGGGAATTTCCTCCCTGAGCTTTTTCAGTGTCTCTACGCCGTCCATTTCCGGCATCATATAGTCCATCAAGATAACATGGCAGGGCTCCCCTGCTCCAATCGCTTTCTTAACAGCTTCAACACACTCCCGTCCACTCGACGCGGTATTGATCCGCAGCCTTGTTCGCCTGAGAAATTCCCTTACGACACGCAGGTTTCCAGGGTTGTCGTCCACCGCTAGGATTCCGCCGAGGGGCGCGGTGAAACGGCTTTCGCCATCGAAAGATGTCTCGGAAAATTCGGAGAACAAGCGCCAGTCTCCCAACGGAGCGGTGTCGAGCGAACGCTGAGGGACAAGAAGGGAGAATTTGCTGCCCTCACCCCAGGCGCTTTCCATTTGGATTTCTCCGCCCATCAGGTCGGTCAATTCTTTGGCGATGGCAAGTCCAAGACCAACCCCCGCTATCTGCCGTCTTGGTTCTTCGGGTGAGTTTGCCGCGTCTCCCTGTGAAAATTTTTCAAAGAGGGAACCGATGTCCTCCGGCCTTATTCCGATACCTGTGTCGGAAACGGACAGGCGCAAAGTAACGTTTCCCTGCTCAATCGTTTTTGTTCTGTCGATATCCGCCGTCAAAGTCACCGTTCCGCGTTCCGTGTACTTCGCGGCATTGACCAGAAAATTGATCACGACCTGCCTGATGCGGGAAAAATCCCCACAGAGCTTCGAGGGCATGTCGGGATCGGCATGAACCTCAAAATCGAGCCCTCGTTTCCGCGTCTCCTGCTCCCCTGCGACGGCCAGCTCGTGGATCATTTCAGAAACGTGATACTCCGCCACGACGGTCTTTTGTTTTCCCGCCTCGATTCTGGAAATGTCCAGAAGTTCGTCGATCAGCTCTCTGAGGGAGTCTCCAGCGGCCTGTATTTCGCCGCTCCACTCGGCGACCGGTCCCGCGGTAACGGCGCCGCGTATCATCTCGTTCATTCCGAGGATGATGTTGAGGGGTGTGCGGATTTCGTGACTCGTACTGGCGAGGAAAGCCGTTTTTGCTTCGCTGGCTTCTTTCAGCCTGCGTTGCTGATCTTTGTACATCCTGAAGTGCAAAAACATGGCGGCCCCCAGCACGCCGGAGGCACAGACGAACGCGAAGGCAATATCCTGCGCCCTCAGCCACTCCGTTTCGAAGGGAACGGTATATTCCGGGTAGCGCCATGCCGCGAAAAAAAGCGACGCGTAAAGCAATACTTCAGTCCCAACGACGATGAGCGCTTCTTTTCCATCCAGCATGAAGACCGTGAACAATACGGCAAAAACGAAAAATATCGGCATCCCGCCGTGATAACCGTCGTTCAGAAAAAACATTATTGGAAACAGCGCCAGAAAGAACACGCTGATCGAAATCACATAACAAAAGCGATAGCGTCCGCTTTTGTACGAATACCAAAGCAATCCCCAGGCTAGAACCGCCCCGGCGCCATTGATGAGAAGGTCCCATTTTTCTCCGGGTACGAACACCGCCTTAAGAGACATGAAGGCGCAAACAGCCATTCCTCCGACGGCCAGCACATTGTAGAGCCGTACCCGAAAATCGAGTTTTTCGTCGAAATACTTTTTGAGCGTCATTTTGAGAAGGCGAAATTGCGATCCGAATTTTCCTTGGAGCTTCGCTCTTCAGCACACCACATGAAAACGGCACAACCTCCCTGACTGATATATCGAACGTCAAATAAACAACAAACGGTCAACGACAGTCATCATCAATTGCAGCGTCGCGATCATATTATATATCCAAATTCGAGTTATTGTAGGGCATTGGCAATATTGAGCTAATAGATGGCTTCTTGCCTAATCTGTTTTTTAGCCTTTTCGACCGCAGCCTTCGCTATCTTCACCGCATCGGATACGAGAATACTCTTCCCGCGCAGCTTCTCTCTCACCCGCTTCGGCGGGATATTTGTGTTTTCGTAGAAAATCTCACCCGTCGTCCTCTCGAACACTTACATCGTCTGAATTCCGACGGTACACATTAACACAACCCCTATCAGGGCGTATCCTACGCGCCTGACCTCGCTTCGAGCATCAAAACCCGTACCCTTGCTTAAAGCAGGGAAAACAGTGAGCGTCATATTGCTGCCCGTGCCCGATGTTCTGTATAGAGATCGAACCCACGATGACACTGGACGAGGTACTGAAGGAACAGAAAAAGTTAGCGAAGAAATTTGGAATATTGGCAATGAATCTTTAATTTATCTCGCTGACGTAATGAAAATCTGTAAGGCACTCAGGTGTACCACACCCGAAGGTAAATATTCTTTTGAATAAACTTCTTCGGCGGCCCCTGCTTGAAGGAGGCTTTGACGCGGAAGAAATGTGGATAGAGTGGATAGAAGTGTATAGATGTGGAATAGCGCGGCACTCCGGCGTGATGGCCCATGAAAACGGCGATACATGAAATAACCGCTTCCCGTCAAAGCTGGGGCGATATCCCTTCAACTCCAAACGCTCCACCGGGCGGCGGGCGTTGTCACCGGGCTCCGGACGCCGCGCGAACCCCGGGCGCGCGTTGGCCGTTTGAGGCCGGCTCCGCCAACGCGGATGTTATGTTGACGTTCATTTTATGTTGGGTATAATGCGAATTGGAATTTAGCCGAACAATTAAGAGAAAGGAGGAAAGGAGTAGAACCTCATGGCGATAGAGCGGAAGATAGAACAGGAAATAGAACCTGATGAACCCTGTGTTTTTGCGCCTATTGCCCTTGCGAATTCAGGAATAATCCGGTATAATGAAGGAGCAAGGAGCAAGGAGCAAGGAGCAAGGAGCAAGGAGCAAGGAGCAAGGAGCAAGGAGCAAGGAG
>JAITAT010000137.1 GCA_031283975.1 Synergistaceae bacterium | reverse complement strand
CCAACTCCAAAGCCGCGTTTTGATACTTCACTTCGAGCCCGTATCCCGAGTAATTGAGAGCCATGAACGACCCGAGGTCGTCGACGGACAGCGCTCCGCCAGGGCCGGTGGATACGGCGGCGCTGCTGCCAAGTTTATCGCTCACGTTCCATACGGAGGCGGAACTATTCCATTCGAGATTTATGGTCGTCTCGAATTCGCCGGCGGATATTCGAAACGTATATTCGGTCAGTTCTCCCGGGCCGGGGGCTCCCAGCACAATACCATACCCCGGCGGGTTATCGCTGAAAACCTCGCTTACCGCGCGCACTCCGACGGAACCGACCTGCAGCGCGAACGAGCCGTTGATGTTGAGCGCGGCGTTTTTGTCCTGTATTCCGTCGATGCGTTCGCCTCCGTCCGACTGTCCGAGCCCATAGCCGACCGTCCAGTACATTTCGTCAGCCAGGCGCATCACGTCGATTTCATGCGTCCCGTCCTTGGAACAGGTCCCTCCCATGGACGCGCGTTGTTCGATCACGACTCCGGCCACGTCGATGTCGCTTGTGATGTCGTACTGGTTATACTCGACCTGCACGTCGTAGTAGTTTTTGTTGGTCTGGTTTTCGACCAGCATGAGGTGTCTTACATTGCTGCCCTGAACGAGCAGCTTGCCGTTCAAATTTATCTTGTAGTCGCCGTCGAGTTCGTCTATCGGCCTGCTCGCCTCGGCGCCGGTCAGCACGCACAATTTTTCCGCGAGCAGGTCGCGCTTGTCCATGAGTTCGTTAGCCTCCGCCCCGGCCTGCAGAACGCTCCTTATGGCTTTCGTCAGTATGGCTATCTGATCTATATAGGAATTCGCGTCCTCGACCATGGACCTGACGTCGGAGTTCAGTTCGTCGCGGTACTCGTTGTAGCTGTTGGAAAGCGAGTTGGCGAAAACCGTCAGGTTGTCGGCTTCCCTCAAGAAATAACTGCGTATGGCCTCGTCGTCCGCGGATTTATGAACGTCCTGAATCGCTGTCCAGAAATTTTCGAGGTAATTGTTTATGCCCTTTTGAGACGCGCTCACGATGAAATTTTCCACGCGAGTCACGCCGGTATTCAGTGTCGTCCAGTACGCCTGTGAAATTTCGGCGCGCGTCATGCGCGCGTCGAGGTACAGATCCCTCATGCGTTCTATGGACGTTATCTCGACGCCGGTGCCCAGCATCGATATATTTTTTTTCTCCTCCAGCCCCAGAGTGGGAGCGGCGTTGACTACCTGCCTGCTGTAGCCTTCCGTGCCCGCCTTGGTGGTATTGACGCCCGCGATTTCCATTCCCTTGCGGAAATATGTCAGCGCTCTGCGCCCGGTCTCTATGCCGTGATACGTGCTGACCACAAGAACACCCCCCCAACAGGCAAAAAATAACCAGGAATACTTTCTCCTGGTTATTTTCGTCAGTTTGGGGCTGAAACTTTAATTAGGAAACGTTCAATTGTCGAGTATTTGCAAATAGACCAACGTCTGGTTCAATAGCTGCCACGCCACCTCGCCAAAAGTAATCGGACCGTAGAAACCGCCTATATTCTTGCCTTCCAAGCCTCCGTACAGGAAATTGAGAATACAGTTGCAGGCAAATTCCGAGTTCCTGTTCTTTATCTCGTCGATCTTGTCGTGAAAGGCTTCCACATAGTCGGGGATGTTTTCAGCGAAACGGTACTCTATGCCTTTGAATACGGGCGCGTAAAAGTTCACCGCGCCGCCCTCAACGCTTTTGACGGAGATATTGATGCCGGCCCCGGAATAGTCCCCGACCAATGGCAGTTTGACGTCAAGGTTGTTACGGGCGATATAATCGGCGAAGTCCGTTTCTTTCCCATCCACAAAACAATTTTTCGCCTTGAAGCCGTCCTCCGCGAAAGTGATAATCGGGCTTTTCGCGTCGGTACTGAAGATATTTACTATGTTCAAATGCGCGATTTTGCTTTCGGGCAGGCTAATATGTAGTACCGCCGCTTTGTCAGTCAGTATTTCACCGAGAGCGCCGTTCGCCGCCACAGGCGTCTGGTTCGTCGCGTCCAGGTTTATGCCGGAGATCCAGCCGACAATGTTTTTTAAGAAAATGTCTTTATAATCCGCGGCGTTTTGAGCGTACTGCTTGTGCACCTCGCTGTCGAAGGGCAGTATGATGATAGAGAAACCGTTGCCATAGGCGTCTTTTGTGATATTCGGCAGGGACCGCGCGTCGTAGGACGCGAATTTGTATTCGCTGAAATTCAGTTCCAGTACATCCAGCGCGTCGTTCCTTATCTGTCCGCCGCTCTCATCCAAGAAATACTCCGTGGAGCCGCCTATCCAATTGCCCGCGGGCAGCCCGCGCAGCAGGGCCTCAGCGCCGGAAATGTGCAGCAGCTTCTTTTCCGCAATCAGAGCGGCAGTCTGTTCAAATGTTTTAAGCATGGCTTATCCTCCTATAATGATACTATCCACTCATAATCTGTCTTCATGATTGCCTCGAATTTTTCAAATATCACGTTCAGTTCTGACGTGCATCTGCTGAGAACAGCGGGCGTTGGCGTCTCTTTGTAGATTTTTTTCAGCCTGGTCAACGCCATATTAAGCGCCAGTTGTTTCAATTGCGGCTGCCCATTGTACTCAATAAGCTTTTTCATCTGAGCGTCAGACAATTTCATCGTCGCCGCCTCCTTTCTTTAGTAAAATGTCACCTCTCGGTTTTGAGAGATACGCGTTCAATACAGTGAGCAGTTCCTTTATATCGAGCGGTTTGCCAATGTGTCCGTCCATTCCGGCTTCCCGGCACTTTTCTATATCCTCCCTGAATACGTTCGCGGTCATCGCGACGATCGGGATTTTTTTAGCCCGCGGAACATCGAGCGCGCGAATCCGGCGCGTCGCCTCGTATCCGTCCATCTCGGGCATCTGCACGTCCATGAAAATAATATCGTAACGTTCCGGCGCGTCGCCGAACATGCGCACGGCTTCCGCGCCATTCACCGCGCAATCGATCGCGAGCAGCGTCGGCTCGAGCAGTGTGGAGACAATTTCGCGGTTGATGTCCACATCCTCCGCCAGCAGAATGCGGAACCCCTCGAAGCAGAGCG
>JAITAT010000135.1 GCA_031283975.1 Synergistaceae bacterium | reverse complement strand
CTTCTTTCGAAATACTGCAAGAAACCGGCGGATTCGTTGAGTCCCGAGACCTCGATGTCGCTTCTCGCGGGAATCGCCGGGGTGATGGAACTCCAGCACTTCGAGCCCGGGGTGCTGGTGAGCGCTCTCGTCGAGATGGCGAAAAAACGTTCCGGCGGGCTCTCCCGCGAGCCGGGCCTCATCAACGCGGTGCTTCACTCCGTCATGGAAGAAGCCCCGGCTTATGTGGAGAGTCTTCGTTCGTCCCCGGCGCTGAGGGATCAGGCTCTCTGTTACGGCGTCCCGCAGTGGGCGGCGGCGGAGTGGAACAAAGAATTTGGAATGAAGGAGACTAAGAGACTGATACGGGTATCGACCGCCCAAACCCTGATGTCTCTCCGCGCCTCGCCCGGAGTGGACAGGGACGAGTGGATGGCGGATTTCGGCCTGCCTGCCGCGTCCCCGTCCGATGTCGTGCCGTATGGGATAAGGCTGGAGTCGAACCCGTATCCGCCCGATATTCCCGGTTACGCGGACGGTCTGGTGACGCCGCAGACCGAGTCGTCTATGCTGGCGGCCGAATCTCTGCTGACTCACTGGCACGGAGGAGCGCTGCTCGATATGTGCGTGGGACGGGGCGTAAAATCCGGACATTTGATGACGCAGTGCCCCGATGCGCGTGCCGAGGGGTGGGATGTGTCGTCTTCGCGGCTCAGATCCGCCGAGAGGGAATTTGCCCGCCTCGGGGTGTCCGAGAAGCGTTTTTCGCTCGCGTGCCAGGACGCGCTGACAGCCGAGCCAAAGACCGTTCCATCCGCCATACTGCTCGACGCGCCGTGTTCCGGCAGCGGAACGTGGGGGAGACATCCCGATGGCAAGTGGAAAAACAGCCCGTCGAGCGTGGAGAGGCTGGAAGGGCTTCAAAAATTATTGCTCTCAAGGGCGTGCGAAATTCTGCCTCCCGGTGGTGTTATAATGTATTCCACATGCAGCGTTTTTCGCGGCGAAAACGAGAGCGTCGCGGCTTGTGTGATGGCGTCGCGGAGCGATATGACGGAGATTCCGCTGAATATTCGTTCGTCCGCGGCGCGCAGGGGAAAACCTTACGGCACGGTGATTTTGCCGGATTCGCCGTGGATGGATGGTTTTTATATAGTTATATTCAAGAAAAAGGGTTTGGGTTTGTAGGAGGAGTAGAACGTGAACAGACTTTTCAGGTGGGGCATTTTGATTGCTCTCGTAATTTTGTCGGCGTCCAGCTTCATAGCAATCAAGATGGTTTTCGGCGAACGCGCCGAGGCCGTCGTCCCCCAACTGATTGGTGTTTCGGCGGTGGAAGCCACGAACCGGTTGCAGGCGGTCGGGCTTTTGGCGCGTATAGATCAGGTGGATTCGAATCACCCCGAGGGTATAGTGATATCCCAGAGTATAGCTCCGGGCGATAAGACTGACATGGGGAAGATAGTGACGCTGAAGGTCAGCAAGGGCAGCGCTCAGATTCGCATTCCCGACGTCAGGGGAAAGGAATTCGCACTGGCGGCTCAAGAACTCGACTCAGCCGGTTTCAAGATAGGCGCGGTGATAAGGGTTTCCGATCAGTTGAAAAAACCGGGAACCGTCATGGCTCAAAATCCGGCGTCTCCCGCGATGGTGGCGAGCAACAGGATGGTCGACCTGCTTGTGAGCGAGGGCGGACCTGGAAGAGCCGAAACCGTCCAGGTTCCCGACCTGAGAGGTCACGACGAGGCCGAGGCGAAACAGATACTGGAGCAAAGCGACCTCGATGTGGGAAGGGTCAACGTGATAGAGTCGAACCAGGCTCCGGCCGGATCCGTTGTGAGAACCGATCCCAGGGCCGGCACACGCGTTCCAGCGGGAAGGACCGTGAATATATTCATAGCGCGGCCGCCCGATCCGAATGCCGCGCCGGCAGCGCAGCCCGAAACGCCGGCGAACCGCCGGGCGACCCCGGCTTTAGATGCTCCGCCGGCGATCACCGGCGCCCAGCCCGGCACAACGGCGGGGAGGCCGCAGGCGGGCGAGATTCCAACGTGGAATCCCAATCAGCAGGCTCCTCAAACACAGCCCGTGCCGGTGGTTTCTCAGCCGGCCGCTCCGGCGCCGCCCGCCGGGAGCAAGGTTGCGAAAGTGCGGTATCAAGTGCCTCCGTTGGCGCGCGTTCTGAATCTCAGGATAGTGATGACCGATCAGTCGGGTTCGCGCGTCCTGCGTGAACAACCGGTCAAGGGCGGTGAATATGTGACCATGGACGCGCCGTATTCCGGCGGGGGCACAGTCACTGTAAACCTGGGCGACCAGCAGGTATGGCAGGAGAAGTATAATTGATTTCACGCGTGATGGATTTGAAACGCGGCAAAAAAGTCCTCATCGCCCCTTCGATTCTCAGTGCCGACCAGCTTGCGCTCGGCGAGGAGATACGGTCGCTCGGCGGTGAGGCCGATTGGATACACGTCGACGTCATGGATGGGCATTTCGTCCCTAACCTATCCTTCGGGACGGCGGCGGTACATGCCATCAGAGATGCTTTCGAGGATATTTTTCTCGACGTCCATCTGATGGTGGAGCCCGCCGAGGCGTTTATCGGGATGTTCGCCGAGGCCCGCCCCGATATTCTTACCGTGCAGGCGGAAGCGGCGAAGCACATCCACAGGGCCCTCCAGATGATACGCGACGCGGGCGTCCGCCCAGGCGTCAGCATCAATCCCGGAACGCCGGTGTCGATTCTGGAGCCGGTGCTTCACATGGTTGATCTGATACTGGTCATGACTGTCAATCCCGGTTTTGGCGCTCAGAGGTTTTTGCCGGAAACATTGACCAAGATAAAGAGCCTCGTCCGCTCCAGAGCCGCGAACTCGTTCGATTTCCTGATAGAGACAGACGGAGGCGTGAACTCCGAAACGGCGAAAGAACTTGTTTTGTCCGGCTGCGACGTCCTGGTGGCCGGTTCCGCGATTTTCGGACACGGCGACCCGGCCGAAGCCGCGCGCGAGATAAGAAACGCTTCCGCAGGCGGGCTGAATATAAATGATGCGCCGCGATCTCATTGAAACCGGCCGCGAAAACGTCTCCGAAATAAAACGCCTGGGGGGCATGCTCAAAGCGCTCAGAGAGGCGCAGGGGCTGACGTATGACGACGTCTCCCTCGCGACGCATATGAGGCCGCATATCATACAGGCCATAGAAAACGGAACGATAGAGAGCGTCTCCGCTCCTGTTTACGCGAGAGGTTTCATAAAGACGTACTGCGAATATCTCATGGCGTCGGACCTGTGGAAGAAATACAGCCAGGGCAAGCTGTTCCAGGATGATTCGGGAGAGCTTGTAACAGAGGACGACGAAGAACCGGTCGACATACAGCACCCCACTCCTATTTTCAGGCGCTCGTCGATCGTCTGGGTATATATAATACTGGTGATGGCCGTGACTGGCGCGGCTTACCTGTTGTGGAGCCAGCGCAGGGAGTCGGGGCAGGAAAACCCCCTGTTCCTGCGTCTGCCGGGGGCGGCAAGTTTCGATATATCGGCGGTTTCTCCGCTTCCGGGCGGGGCGTCTTTGGGGATGATTTCCGGCGATGTCGAGTTCACGGCGTCTGATGGCGAGGAATTTATGGAAATACTGCCGATCCCGGCTCCGAGGAGCCCCGGCGCGATTGTCTCCAGCGAGGGGGCGCCAGTCGTCTCGGGAGATTTATCATGGATGTACGCGACGTCGGAGTCGGGGAGACCCATGCCCGAACTTCCGTATTTCATAGACAGGACCCTGCTGATAGAGATAACGGGCTCGAACAACAAATTGACCGTCACTCAGGGCGGCAAGATAGTGACGAGAAGGACTCTCAGCATCGGAGGGAGACGGTCCTACGATGTCGCGAGCGATGTCAGGGTGACGCTGAGTTCGGGCAACAAAGCCCGCGTCACATGGTTCGGCAAACGATACGAAAGCATCGGCTCCGATAATTCCGCGCTCACTCTTACCTTTCATCCCGACGGTTCCGTTGACCTGCTCAGCGGCAGATCGCCTCACTTCGCGCCCGGCGTGCAGTAAGTACAGACGTTTTATGAGCAGCGCCGCTCTTAAGCGCGTTTTTTGCATGAGCCTCGGCTGTTCCAAAAACACGGCCGACTCGGAGAAAATAGCCGGAACACTTTCGGATTATGGGTTTGAAATGGTCGGGGACGCCGGTTCGGCCGATATCGCGATCGTGAACACATGCGGTTTCATACGTTCAGCCGTGGAGGAGAACATCGCCGCCATACTCGATCTCGCCGAATTGAAAAAGGGAGGAAGGCTCAAACTCGTCGGGGTTGTAGGGTGCCTAGTGGCGCGATACGGCGACGAGTTGAAACTCGGTATGCCGGAAGTGGACTTCTGGGCCGGCTGCGACGACATCGGTTCGATCCTCGAATCGGCTGGCGCGCGCGGCGCGCGCGTCACCGGCTCTGTGCTCAGGAAACGCCTGCCGGGGGATGTCTCCCACGTCAGATACCTCAAGATATCCGACGGCTGCGACAACGCTTGTTCTTACTGCACAATACCGGCAATAAAAGGGTCCATGCGCAGCCGTCCGACGGAGGATATCGTCCGGGAGGCCGAAGTTCTCGCCGAGGACGGCGCCGCTGAAATTTGTCTGGTGGCCCAGGACTTGACCGCCTACGGCAGGGACGCCGGACTTCACGGCGGGCTCGTTGCCCTTTTGGACGCGCTGGAATCGTCGCTGCCGCGCGATATGTGGCTCAGGCTGCTGTACCTTCAGCCTTCGGGAGTGAACAGAGCGCTGCTCGAAAGAGTGGCCGGAGGCAGGCAGGTATTGCCGTATCTTGATATCCCGATACAGCACGCCGCCCCCGGAGTGCTCAAACGTATGAACAGGGACGGCGATCCCAGGAAACTGGCCGGGATATTTCGGACGGCCCGCTCCATCAGGCCCGACTTCGCGCTGAGAACGACCTGCATGGTCGGTTTTCCGGGGGAGACGCGCTCCGACTTTGCCGCGCTCCTGCGATTCGTAGAGGAAATATGTCCCGACAGGATGGGCGCGTTCGCGTTCTCGCCCGAGGAAGGCGCCGCGGCTTCCGACATGCCCCGCCAGGTGTCGGAGCGCGTGAAAAAATCGCGTCTTTGCAGGCTGATGTCGCTGCAGGAAGATGTGTCGCTCGCGAGACAAAATCTGTTCGTCGGGCGGGAACTCGACGTGATATTGGACTCGGTCGGCGGGGGAGGCGTTGCAGAGGGGCGCTCGTTCCGCGAGGCTCATGACGTGGATGGGGTGGTTGACGTAATGGGTCTTCCGGAGGAAATTTCCCCAGGCCGTAAAATCAGAGCGGTCATGACCGGCGCGTCGGAACACGATATGGAGGCGCGATTTCTGGTTTTCCCGCCTGTTGGGGCTTTAACCTGCTCGTGAGAAACATGAAAGAGCCTCTTTCAAAGTGGTACGGAGTGGCGGCGACCGTTTTCGGCGTCGGCATGTTTCCCCAGATGCCCGGAACCGCCGGAACCGCCGTGGCTATGGTAATTTATTTGCTGACCGGCGAATCGAATATACTTTTGATCCTGTCGGTCACGGCGCTTGGAGTGATCTCCGCGGACAGATACGCGAAGGCGATAGGCGCTGAAGATCCCGGAGAGGTCGTCATAGACGAAGTGGCGGGATATTTCGTCTCGGTATGGGGACTTGGCCTGCGTTTCGCGCTGGTCGCCTTTTTCCTGTTCAGGGTGGTCGATATAATAAAGCCTTTTCCTGTGCGGAACATGGAGAAACTGCCCGGAGGCTTCGGTATAATGGCGGACGATATCTGCGGCGGCATTATAGTGAATGTTCTGCTGCGGTTCCTCGAATGGTTCTTTTTTTCCGGCGGGTTCGCCGCTGTGTTCAAATTTTTAGGAATGGAGGTTTGACATAATGAATCACCGGACGGCGTTTCTGTTCAAGCGCGCGGCCCGTTCAGCCCTCTCTCTGGCGCTCCGCGTGAAGGAGTCGCCGCGGGGCGCTCACGCGCGGAACAATGTTTTCACGTTCGCGGAGTCGTGTACGGGCGGGCTTCTGGCGTCGGCCGCGTCGTCGGTTGCCGGGGTTTCCGCCGTATTTCCCGGCAGTGTCGTCACTTACAGCGATAGAGCGAAGATAGAACATCTGTCGGTCACCCCCGAGACGATAGAGCGCTATGGGGCGGTGAGCGCTCATTGCGCGGCGGAAATGGCGCAGGGCGCTTTGAGACTGTTTGGCGCGGCGGTGGCGGTCAGCGTCACCGGAATAGCCGGCCCCGGCGGAGGCAGTCCGGAGAAACCCGTGGGGACGGTGTGGTTTGCCGTCGCGCACTCGGACGGGCGTGTCAGGCTGAAACGCGGGTATTATCCCGGCGGCGGCAGACGCTCCACACAGGAGCGCGCCGCGTTTTCGGCGCTCGTTATGCTGATCGGCGGGCTGAAGTATGAACTTGAATGAGGCCGGCGGGGTTTGCGCTCAGACGAAAAATGTAATACAAATGGAAAAATTGCGGAGGCGATTTGGGAGTGG
>JAITAT010000109.1 GCA_031283975.1 Synergistaceae bacterium | reverse complement strand
CCCTGGAATACGGAATGCCGCCCACCGGAGGCATGGGCATGGGCATAGACCGCACGGTAATGCTGCTGACCGACGCCCGCAGCATCCGCGACGTCATCCTGTTCCCGACGATGAAACCGTTGTAGCGAAGACAGTGACAGACGCGGTGACATCATAATGCGCATGGACGAAAGACCGAGGATTCGAAATGTAGTCGTCTCGGGATTGTTCGCGGCGATGATATTTGTTGTGACGGCTTATTTTCCCAGAATACCGACGGTTCGCGGTTATATCCACATCGGCGATTCCGTGATCTACATAGCGGCCTGCCTCCTGAATCAGCCTGGAGCGGCGATATCCGCGGCGCTCGGCGGATTTTTGGCCGACGCGCTCACGGGGTATGTCGTGTGGGCGCCTTATACGGCGGTCATAAAGGCCGCTCTTACCCTGCCATTCACGGCTCTGGGCGTCAAAACACTATCGCTTAGAAACTTTTTGGCGGCGTTGGCGGCGTTTCCCATCACGATAGGGGGATATTACCTGGCCGCCTGGATAATGACCGGGAATAAAATCGCGCCGCTCGCCGAAGTCCCGTTCAACGCGGTTCAGGCAGGTGCCAGCATGTTGATTTACCTCGTCGTGGCGGCCGGCGTGGATAAGGCGGGCCTGAAAAACCGTCTCACCGGCGCCGGATGACGCGCTCTTCGCCGTCGTCCCGTTACGCACAGTCAGGAGGGCGCTCCGCTGATACGCATCGATGACGTAAACGTCGCTTTCGGCGAAAAAACAGTCCTCAAAAAGATAAACTGGCTCGTCGCGGACGGCGCCCGCACGGCGCTGGTGGGGGACAACGGGGCCGGCAAGACCACCCTGCTCCGTATCCTCGCCGGCAAGACGGAGCCTGACGAGGGGACGGTCGAATACGTCGGAAGCGCGACAATAGGTTATCTTCCGCAGGATTTGGCGGAACTCGGGGACGGCTCGGTGATGGAGTTTCTGTCCGCGGATTCGGGGATTGCCGCGTTGCAAAAGCGCCTCGATGAAACCGAGGAGCGCGTTTCGCGCGCGGCCGAAAATTCCTCGGAGCTGAAATCCGCGCTTGCCGCGCACGAGGAACTGGAACGCGAGTTCTCGCGCCGGGGCGGCTACGGATTCGAGGCGATGGCGAAGAAAATCCTTCGCGGGTTGGGTTTTTTGCCCGGTGATTCGGAACGTCCGTGCGGCGAGTTCTCGGGCGGCTGGAGGATGAGGATCGCGCTTGCCGCCATATTGCTTCGCGCGCCCGACGTTTTGCTGCTCGACGAACCGACAAACCACCTCGACACGGAGAGCATGGAATGGCTCGAAAACTGGCTCCGCGATTACAGGGGGATAATATTGTTCGTGTCTCACGACAGGCGTTTCCTGGGACGCATCGCGGGCGAGATCGCGGATCTGGAGCGCGGCGAAATCACGCGTTACTCCATGGGTTACGAGAGATATCTCGCCGAGAGGGAAACCGCGCGCGAACGCCGCGAACAGGCGATGGAGGAACAGAAGGAACGGATAGAACATATCCAGCGCTTCGTGGAACGTTTCCGCTACAAATCGAGCAAGGCGGCGCAGGTTCAGAGCAGGATAAAACAGCTCGAAAAGATGGAGATATACGAACATGAAACTCCGTCGCAGAGCGTCAAAATCAAATTTCCGGAGGCCCCCCGAAGCGGGTATAAAGTGGTCGGCGCGGAGGGAATTTCCAAACGATACGCCGATAACGAGGTATTTTCGGGCGTCAGCTTTGAGTTGCACAGGGGCGAACGCGTTGCCTTGGTCGGAGTGAACGGGGCCGGAAAGAGCACGCTGATGCGTCTCGTCTCGGGAACGGAGGCGCCAGACGACGGAACCGTGAGCTTGGGACATAACGTAAAACTGGCATATTTCTCGCAGGAGAGCGCGACGGGCCTGGACTACTCGCACACCGTATGGGAGGAAGCGTCGCGCGCCGGTTCCTCTATGACGGAGGCGGCCCGTCGCAATCTGCTCGGAGCTTTTCTCTTCTCCGGGGACGACGTCAAAAAAACCGTCAAGGTGCTGTCGGGCGGCGAAAAATCGCGGCTCTCGCTCTTCAAGCTGATCATGTCGTCGTCGAACTTTCTCGTCCTGGACGAACCGACGAATCACCTCGACATGAAAACGAGGGAGATTTTCCAGAACGCTCTGATGAAATACGGCGGCACGCTCCTGATCGTGTCGCACGACCGGTATTTCCTCGACAATCTGGCGGAGCGCGTCCTCGAAATCCGGGACGGCCGGTTGTACGACTATTCCGGCAATTATTCCCGGTTCATGGAGAAACGGGACGAAATGCTCTCCGGCGCGCCGGAAAAAGGCGCAAAGGGCGAGCCGGCGGATACGAGGGGAAAACGCCGCCGGGAAGCCGAAGAGCGGAACAGGATTTACCGCGAGAGAAAAAAATTTTCCGGCGACCTTGCGTCCGTGGAAAGCGCGATAGAATCGTCTGAAGCGAGGCGAGGCGAGATCGACGCACAACTGTGCGACCCAGCG
>JAITAT010000056.1 GCA_031283975.1 Synergistaceae bacterium | reverse complement strand
ATCATAAAGCGGAGCCGCAGGCTCCGCTTTATGATGTTAAGATACAAGTTTTTTACTTTGTGAGAAGAGTGAGCATAGCCCCCGCCGCGACCGCCGTGCCTATGACTCCGGCAACGTTCGGTCCCATTGCGTGCATCAAAAGGAAACTGTTTGGGTTTTCCTTCTGTACGACTTTCTGCACCACGCGCGCGGCCATGGGGACAGCGGAGACTCCGGCCGCGCCTATTGTCGGGTTTATCTTGCCCTTTGAGATGACTTTGAACAGTTGTCCCAGCGTGAGGCCGCCGGCAGTGCTGAAACCGAACGCGATAAATCCGAGGACGATTATTTTTAACGTCGTGGGTTGGAGGAAGGTATCTCCCGCCATGGTACCGCCCACGGAAATGCCCAGGAATATCGTGGTCATGTTCAGTACCTCGTTTTGCGCGGCCTGGCTCAGGCGTTCGGTGCATCCCGATTCGCGCAGCAGGTTGCCGAACATCAGAAGGCCCACCAGGGGCGCGCAGGCCGGAAGAACGAGCCCGCAGATTATGGTGGATATTATGGGGAACAGCACCCTTTCGAGTTTGGAAACAGGGCGAAGCTGATCCATCTTTATCGCGCGGTCGGCCTTGGATGTCAGCAGTTTGATGACCGGAGGCTGAATCAGCGGCACAAGAGACATATAGCTGTACGCGGCCACCGCCACCGCTCCCAGAAGGTGCGGAGCGAGCTTGCTGCAAAGGTATATGGCCGTCGGTCCGTCCGCCCCTCCGATTATGCCTATTCCCGCTGCTTCCTGAATCGTGAACCCCCACGCCATAGCCCCGGAGACCGCGACGAATACGCCGAGCTGCGCGGAGGCGCCCAGGAGGAAGGTTATGGGGTTCGCGAGGAGCGGGCCGAAATCGGTGAGCGCTCCGATTCCCATGAATATGATTATCGGGTACAGTTCATATCGAATGCCCATTTGAACCCAGTACAAAAACCCGCCGTGAATCGAGCCGTTTACCCCCGCGGCGATCTGTTCTTGTGTGAGAGGCTCGTCCAGTATTCCCGAGAGCGGAAGATTCGCCAGAAGGCATCCGAAAGCTATCGGAACCAGCAGGAGCGGCTCGAAACCCTTCCTGATAGCCAGATAAAGAAGCACGAAAGCCACTATCAGCATGATGAGATTGTTCGAGGAAAGCCCGGCCAGCCCTGAGTTCTCATAGATTCCCCATAAAGCTGTCTTGTATAATTCAAACATTTTTTTGCATCATCCTCTCTTCAGACGAAGCGTGCGAACGCGCTTTATCCTATCACGAGGAGAACGTCGCCGGTGTTTACGGAATCTCCCTCTTTGCAGTTTATCTGTTTTACGGTACCGGAAGCGGGAGAGAATATCTCGTTTTCCATTTTCATCGCTTCGAGCACAAGCGCGAGTTGGTTTTCGGCGATCGCGTCGCCCTCGCGGACGTGGAGTTTCCAAATTTTTCCGGGCATAGGGGCTGTGATGGTGACTGTGCCGGCGGGTATCACGGCCTTGGGCGCCGGAGTGGGAGTGCTGGGCGCCGCCGGCGCCGGGGCAGCCGCCGGCATGGGAACCGCCGGAGCCGAAGATGCCGCGCTAATCTCCTCCACGACCACGTCGTATGATTTTCCGTTTACCGATATTCTGTAACTGCGTGCCATTTAAAAAAAACCTCCTCTGTCAAGTCTTGAATTCCAGTGCCGATTCGCCGTCCGGCTAATCGCGAAGCCCTCGGCTGTTTGAAAGTATCCCCGTCATTCTCCACATCGAAACGGCGGAGCGTCCGACCGCCGGCGCGGCCGGAGTGTAGCTCAAAACAGCCGCGGCCTGTCCGCCCGCGGCAGCGACAGCCGCCGAGAGTACGGCTATAAGTTCGTCGTCGTCCTGGGAGGGAGTCTCGTATCGAACCGCCGCCGTCACGCCGGGTTTGGGTGATTGCGAAACGGATGTCCCGCCGCCGGATGACGCTACTGGTGTTTTGTTCGGATTGATGACCGCGACGAGTATTTTCAGCGCCATCATCATAAACATCAGTCCGGCGATGACGAGAAAAACGATGCTGAAAGCTATAATCGACATCAATATACCGCCCTGCCAACCTACAAAATTACCGGCAATGCTGCTAACCATTCAGAAACTCTCCTCCTTAACCCGGCATTACGCCGTGCTTCCGCCTCGGGCGTATGTCGCTCTTGCCGTTTGTCGTGACGAGCGCCTGATAAACGGCCGCCCTCGTCTCCTCCGGTAGTATGACCCTGTCCACGTATCCTCGCGCCGCGGCGACATACGGGTTGGCGAACGTCTCGCGGTATTCCTCTATTTTTTCGGCGCGGGTTTCCCCCTTGTTTTCGGACGCTTCTATCTCTTTGCGGAAGATGATGTTAGCCGCGCCCTCGGCGCCCATGACGGCGATTTCGGCCTGCGGCCACGCCAGCACGACGTCGGCGCCCAGATCTTTGCTGCACATGCCCAGGTATGAACCCCCGTATGCTTTTCGCAGCACGACGGTTATCTTCGGAACAGTCGCTTCGCTGTACGCGTAAAGGAGTTTCGCTCCATGCTTGATGATTCCGCCCATCTCCTGATTGAGACCCGGCAGATATCCCGGCACGTCCTCGAACGTCACTATGGGGACGTTGAACGCGTCGCAGACGCGGATGAAGCGCGCTGCTTTGCATGAAGCGTCGATGTCGAGACATCCGGCCATAATTTTCGCCTGGTTGGCGATTATCCCTATGGCATAACCGCCGACTCGCGCGAAACCGGTGACGATATTGGCGGCGTACATCGGCTGTACCTCAAAAAAGTCGGCGTTGTCGGCGACGCGCGTGATGACGTCCCTGACGTCGTATGCTTTGTTGGGTTTTGTGGGAACTATTTCGCGCAGCGAAATGTCGGAGCGCGCCGGGTCGTCGCCCGTGTCCTTGAAGGGCGGCTCCTCCAGGTTGTTGCTCGGTAAAAACGACAGCGTCCTGCGGATTTGTTCGTAGCATTCGTCCTCGCCGGCGGCAAAGAAGTGAGCTACGCCGGAGGTCGTGTTGTGAGCGCTGGCCCCTCCGATTTGCTCTGACGTGACGTCTTCTCCGGTCACCGCCTTTATCACCTGCGGACCTGTTATGTGCATTATTCCTATCTTGTCTATCATGTAGACGAAATCGGTGAGGGCGGGACTGTAAACCGCGCCGCCCGCGCATGGGCCGGCGATTACCGACAACTGGGGAACGACGCCCGACGCTTTTACGTTACGGAAAAAAATGCCGCCGTATCCCGACAGAGCGTCGACGGCTTCCTGTATCCTCGCTCCGCCGGAGTCGTTGATTCCTACGCAGGGAGAACCGTTCTGTACGGCGAGATCCAGAATCTTGCAGATTTTCTTCGCGTGCGCCTCGCCGAGCGAACCGCCTATTACAGTGAAATCCTGGCTGTAAATGTAGACGGTTCTGCCATC
>JAITAT010000017.1 GCA_031283975.1 Synergistaceae bacterium | reverse complement strand
CAAGACGACCGCGGCGCGTTTGCTCGCCAAGGTCGTGAACTGCAAAAAACCCACCGAGGAGGGCGAACCCTGTTGCGTATGTGATTCGTGCAGGGCGATTCCGGCGGGGGAACACATGGACGTCATGGAAATAGACGGGGCGTCCAACCGCGGAATCGATCAGATCCGCGAACTCAAGTCGCACGTGGGTCTCGCTTCTTTCATGGGGGGCACTAAAGTATATATTTTGGACGAAGTGCACATGCTAACGATGGAGGCTTTCAACGCCCTTCTCAAAACACTTGAGGAGCCTCCACCCTCTGTGATGTTCATATTTGCCACAACGGAACCTCACAAGGTTCCTGCCACGATACGCTCGCGCTGTCAGCATATACTGTTTCACAGAATAACCGCCGAATTCATTGCGGAGCAATTGAGCCGTATCGCCTCGGCTGAAAACGTGATCGCCGAGGGTTCCGCGCTCTGGGAGATAGCCCGAAGCGCGGACGGCGCGTTGCGCGACGCCATATCGCTCTTCGAGCAGGCTGTGGCCGTCGGGCGCGGCGCTCTCACGATGGATTCGATACGTACTCTATTTGGAGGCGGCAGCAGGGCTGAAATGGAGCGATGGATAATTCAGATACGGGAAAATCCCGATGATGCCGCCGCCGCGCTGAAACGGACCCTCGACCTCGGCGTCTCGGGGGAGCGCTTTTTGGACGGCCTCTTCCCTCTTCTGCGGGATATGTGGACCTTTGGCCTGTGGGGTGAGAAGTCTTTCACCGGTACGTCGCTTTCGGACGACGAAAAGGATTTTCTGCGCAAAGAGGCGCCGAACTGGGATACCGCCGTTCTCAGGCGGGCCGCCATGACCGTCGCCTCCCTCTTCCCGAGGGTCAGGCTCGGCCTGCGTAATGAGGTGTTTGCGGGGTTGCTGATGTTCGAACTGCTGGGCGCGTTCGATCCCTCGGAACCGATTGCGTCCGAGCGCGTTCGTCCGGCCGCGGCGGAATCTCCGGCTCCATCCCGGCGGGTTTCCGCCGTAAACTACGAAGCGCCTGACGTTGCGGCGTCCCCCGTTCCAAACGCCGCGTTTAGCGCGGTTCCGCCTCTGCGGACGTCCGGCGGGGGTGATATTCGTCCTATGCTCATGGGAGAGTCGGGGGAAATTCTGTCGCGCCTGATGAAGGACGATCTGCCGTTGGCGGCGGCACTGCTCGACGTCAGCGTGTTCCGCGCCGGAAACGCGTTCGAGTTCGATTTTTCCGAGGCGCCGCAGCCGGCCGTGGTGATGCTTTCGGGCACGCGCGCCGCGCTCGCCCTCGAACACGCGTTCGGTATAGCGCCGGACACGCCGTCAGCGGCGGAGGATGTCGGAGTGACGGAGAGACCTGCCGAGAGCGGGAACCAATCGCCGGCTTCCGTGATATCGGTCCGTCTTGGGGCCGACATACTGATGTCGAAACGGCTTGATTCCGTTGAAATGGATATTGGAGGAGACGGGGAAGATGAACAGCTCTGAGAAACCATTCGTGCATCTGCACGTACACAGCGAATACAGCCTGCTCGACGGAGCGAGCAAGTGCGGCGACTTGGCGCGCAGCGCCCGCGAAATGGGCATGGAAGCGGTCGCTCTTACCGATCACGGCGTCATGTACGGCTGCGTCGAATTTTACGACGAATGCATGAAGAACGGCGTCAAACCGATCCTGGGCTGCGAGGTGTACGTCGCCCCAAGCGGGCACACATGCAGAAGCGCCAAGGAGCAGTTTCATCTCGTGCTGCTGTCGGAAAACGAGGAAGGCTATCACAACCTCGCGAGGCTGGTTTCGATCGCCTGCACCGACGGATTCTATTACAAGCCACGCATAGACCACGATCTGCTCGCGAAGTACAAAAATGGGCTCATAGCGAGTTCGGCCTGCCTGGGAGGGGAGATACCATCCCTGCTGACCGCGGGCGATACCGAGGGAGCGCTGTCCAGGGCGATGCTCTACAGAGACATAATGGGGCCCGGCAACTTCTTTTTGGAGATCCAGGGCAACTCCATCCCGGCCCAGGCGCTCGTGAACCGATCGCTGATAGATATGTCGAAAAAACACGGTTTCCCGCTCGTCGCCACGAACGACTCCCACTACACGAAACGTTCCGACGCTGGGTGGCACGATGTTCTGCTCTGCGTCCAGACTAACAGCAACGTGAACGACAAGGAAAGATACCGATTTACCGGCGATGATTATTTTTTCAGGTCTCGCGAGGAAATGTGGAGCATTTTCGGGGCTGATGTCCCCGAATCGCTGACCAATACGGTGACTATAGCCGAAAGGTGCGACGTCAAGTTCAAGTTTGGAGAGTATCACCTCCCGGATTTCAGCATACCGGAGGGCGAGACGCTCGAAACGTATCTCAGGAATCTCGCTCTCGGCGGCTTGGAATCCAGACTCAAAAGCGGGCCGGTCTCCGACGAGTACAGTCTGAGGCTGGAGTATGAACTAGGCCTCATTGAACGGATGGGCTTCGCGGGGTATTTCTGTATAGTGTCCGATATCATAGGTTACGCCAAAAAACAGGGCATTCCCATAGGCCCGGGGCGCGGTTCCGCCGCCGGTTCGCTCGTGGCGTGGTCGCTTGGAATAACCGATCTCGACCCGATAAAACATAGCTTGCTCTTCGAGCGCTTCCTGAACCCCGAGAGAATATCGATGCCCGATATCGACACCGACATATCCGACAAGCAGAGAGACGATGTGATCGCCTATATAGTGAGGAAGTACGGCTCGGATCACGTCTCCCAGATAGTGACGTTCGGGCGCATGATGAGCAAACAGGCCGTGAAGGACGTTGGCCGCGCGATGGGGATGTCCTACGGCGATGTGGACAGAGTGGCGAAACTGATCCCCGAGCCGATAAGGTCGGGCATAAAGAACATACCGGAGGCGCTGTCGAAGGTTCCCGAACTCAAAGCGCTTCACGATTCCGACGAAAATGTCCGCCGCCTGCTGGACACGGCGAGCTGCATAGAAGGACTGGCGCGCCACTGCTCGCAGCACGCGGCCGGCGTGGTGATAACGCCGCGAAAGACCACCGACATGGTGCCTGTAGCTCGAATAGGGGACTCGATTGTCACGCAGTATTCCATGGAGCCCATAGAAAAACTCGGTCTCGTGAAGATGGATTTCCTGGGACTCCGCACTCTGTCGATCATCGAGGGGGCGCTCGAAAACATCGTCCTGAGCGGTCATCCCTCGCTGGATTTGGACAATATTCCGATGGACGACGACGCGACTTACGAAATGCTGCGAAACGCCGACACACTCGGAGTATTCCAGCTCGAATCATCCGGGATGAGAGATCTCATACGCCGTCTCAGACCCGACAGATTCGAGGATCTGGTAGCCCTAATGGCCCTTTACAGGCCAGGACCGCTCGAAAGCGGTATGGCGGATCAGTACGTCGAGCGCAAACATGGGCGCGAGCCGGTCATGTATCCTCATCCGCTTCTGGCGGACGCGCTCTCCGAGACTTATGGCGTTATTCTTTATCAGGAACAGGTCATGCAGTGCGCGGCTCGTCTCGCCGGGTACTCGCTCGGGGAGGCCGACCTGCTGCGCAGGGCTATGGGAAAAAAGAAAAAAGAGGTCATGGCCGAACAGCGCGCCAAATTCGTCGAAGGCGCGAAGCATAACGACGTCCCGCCGTCGAAGGCCGAGGAAATATTCGATATAATCGAAAAATTCGCGGGGTACGGCTTCAATAAATCACACAGTGCCGCGTACGCGCTGATAGCCTTCAGGACGGCGTATCTCAA
>JAITAT010000189.1 GCA_031283975.1 Synergistaceae bacterium | reverse complement strand
GCGCATGTTTTGAGATTTATTCCTCCGTTTGTGCTATTATTGCGCGGACACAAATAAAATAGTAGGAGGAAAGAAAATGGCTGAAATGTTTAGCCTCGAGGTGGGCGGGAATCCCGTCTCGTTTGAAACAGGGCGCATGGCGAAGCAGGCGAACGCGTCCATAGCGGCAAGGTGCGGCGACACCCTGGTTTTGGTGACTGCGGTGATGGCGGATACCGCCAGGGAAGGGCTCGACTTCTTTCCGCTGCTGGTGGATTATGAGGAGCGCTATTATTCCGCCGGCAAAATTCCGGGAGGATTCATCAAGCGCGAGGGGCGCCCGTCTGAGAGCGCGGTGCTTTCCGGCCGCATAATCGACCGATCCATAAGGTCGCTCTTTCCGGAATACATGCGAAACGACGTCCATGTGGTCGCTACGGTTCTCTCCGTCGATCAGGTGAACACGCCCGGCATATTGGCGATAAACGCGGCCTCGGCGGCCCTCGCCATATCGGATATTCCATGGAACGGCCCCATAGGCGCGGTCAGGATAGGCTACATCGACGGAAATTTCGTCGTCAACCCGACCGAAGCCCAGATACCGGACAGCAAAATCGACCTGGTAGTCGCCGGACACAGGGGCGGCGTCACGATGGTCGAGGCCGGAGCCAAAGAAGTCAGCGAAGAACTGCTGATAGACGCGATGGAACTGGCGCAGCGCGAGATAAACAAGATAGTCGATTTCATACTCGACATGCGCTCGCGCGTCGGACGCGAAAAAGCGGTTCTTCCGGAACCGGTCCGCATAAGCGAAATAGACGAATGGACCGCGCAAAACATCCTGGGCGAGATAAATTCCGCCGTACAGATTCATTCCAAAGCGGAGCGCAACGCGGCGCTTTCCGCGATATCCCGCAAGATTGCGGAAAACTTCTCGGAAAAATACCCCGATTCCAAAAATTACATAGCGGCCCTGATGGACGAACTCGTCAAAAAGAGCGTCCGCCGTCTGATCCTGGACGAAAAACGCCGCGCCGACGGGCGGGCCATGGACGAAGTCCGCCCCATCACCTGCGAGGTGGGAGTGCTGCCGCGCGCTCACGGTTCCGCGCTGTTCACGCGCGGCGAGACACAAGCGCTGGCCGTGACCACGCTTGGCATGGTCGGCACGGACGACCAGATGCTCGACGGCCTCAAGTGGGACGAACCGGCGAAGCGCTTTATACTGCACTACAACTTCCCGCCCTACTCGGTCGGGGAAGTACGGCCCATGCGGGGCCCCGGCCGCCGGGAGATAGGGCATGGCGCGCTGGCCGAGCGCGCGCTCCGCGCCATGATGCCTGACGGGGAGGACTTCCCCTACGTGGTGCGGATCGTATCCGACATACTGGAATCCAACGGTTCCAGTTCGATGGCGAGCGTATGCAGCGGCAGTCTCTCGATGATGGACACCGGAGTTCCGATCAAAAAACCGGTCGCCGGAGTCGCGATGGGCCTGATAGCAGACAACGGCAAGTTCGGGATACTGACCGACATTCAGGGGCTCGAGGATCACTACGGCGACATGGATTTCAAGGTCGCCGGGACGAAAGACGGCGTCACGGCCCTGCAAATGGACAATAAAGCCGGAGGCATCACGAGGAGCATACTCGAACAGGCACTGAATCAGGCGAAAGCCGGGAGAATGAAAATTCTCGACATCATGACCGAAACCATCGCGGAGCCGCGCTCCGAACTCTCTCCGAACGCGCCGAGGATACTGACGATATTTATCGATCCCGAGAAGATTCGCGACATAATAGGCCCCGGAGGGAAGACGATACGTTCGATAGTGGCCTCGACCGGCGCAAAAATCGACGTGGAGGACGACGGAAGGGTTTTCATAGCGGCAATGGAATCGGAAGCGGCCGAGAACGCGCGGCGCATCATCGACGACCTGACGCGCGAGGTCAAAGCCGGCGAATTCTTCAAAGGCCGAGTGACGCGCCTCATAAACTTCGGGGCGTTCGTGGAAGTGCTTCCAGGCAAGGAAGGGCTGCTTCACGTGAGTGAGATAAGCACGAGCCACATTCCGAGGATAGAGGACGCATTTGAAATAGGCGACGAAGTTTTGGTGGTCGTCAAAGAGATAGACGACATGAACCGCATAAACCTCTCGCGCCGCAGGGCTCTCGAACAGAGTTCATTGTTCGCCTCCAACGAGGTTCTCTCATCGCAGTTCGCCGTCGAACAGGAACGCGACGTCAGATACGCGCAGCTTCCCAAAGGCGAGGGACCTCAAAGGCGCGATTCGCGCCCGTCGGGCGACCACTCCAGGAACGGTTCTTTCCACCGCGACAGGGATCGGCCCGACAGACGCCGTGACAACGGGCGCAATCATTAAAATAAAAAGGGATGCCTTCGCGAAGGACATCCCTTTGCCGTCTTACGCGACCGCGGGGGCGTCCGGCATGGATCTGCGCGCCGCCGGAAGGGCGGAAATAGCGCCGGGAGAACGCGCGATCATCGGCACGGGAATACGCCTCGAAATTCCGAAGGGATACGAGGGGCAAGTCCGTCCGCGAAGCGGCCTGGCCGCGAAACACGGCGTCACGGTTTTGAATTCCCCCGGCACCATAGATTCGGACTACAGAGGCGAGATTTCGGTCATCCTGATAAACCTCGGGAAAGAAATTTTCACCGTGGAAAAAGGAGACCGCATAGCGCAGATAATCTTCGCCATGTGCGAACGGGCGGAACTGGCGGAGACGGACGAGATCACGGATTCAAAACGGGCGTCCGGAGGTTTCGGCAGCACGGGCGTGAAGTGAACGGCATACTCCCTTCGATTCCAAACGAAGGGAGTATGCCGATTATCGTACTTATCCGAACAGGCTGACCGATGAAGATTGCAGTCGCGCGCGGGTGTACAGCGCTTTAAGCTGATCAGTGAGGTTGCTTTTGATCTTCGAAATCAAGGTTTCGGCGGAGACGTCCGTATCAGTGATGTTTTGCCCGTCGGGCGTCTTGGATGATCCGGCTTCCTTGATTGTTTGAAACTTGGATACAAGGGATTCAAGGCTCAATCCGGCCCCGGCTTCCGAAAATTCGGACGCGCGCTTTGAGTCCGGACGCATTTGCCCGATTTTTTCCTTAAGAACCGACAAATCGCCGCTCTCCGCCGTTTCTTCCAAACCGGCTATCAGCGATTCGAGCATTTCGGCGTGTTTTCCGCTTGCCTCGCTCAATTCACTTCTGAGCTTCTCCGACAGTTCCAATGCTTTGGCTTTCAATTCCTGCTCATCTTGCGAGCTTTCAAGCTCGGACAACAGGTCCTTGGGCGTCCAGCCGGATATAGCCTCATCGGTACTCGGCT
>JAITAT010000256.1 GCA_031283975.1 Synergistaceae bacterium | reverse complement strand
CGAGCCTTTCGGGGCGCTGGACGCCATGACCAGAGTGCAGATGCAGAGCGAGATAGAACGGATATATCTCTCCGAGAAAAACACAATGGCCATCGTGACCCATGACATAGAGGAAGCGATATTCCTCAGCGACAGCATAGTGGTGATGACGCCCAGGCCCGCCGAAATCAACGAGATCGTCAGCGTCGGCCTGAAAAGAAGCCGGGATCGCGGCAGCCCCGAGTTCATAAGTATCCGCAAGACGGTTCTGAACATATTCAACGAGACCATAGGGACTTATTCGATATGATTCCGGTTTCGATCTTCAAAATGCTTAGTGAAAAACTCGTTCAGAGCGGAACGATAAGTGTCTAAGGTATTTCCATGCCGCCAGGGCATCCTCCGTAACGCCTGGGATCGAACGGCGCCCCTCGCTCTTCCCGAATCTTTTGTAATCGACGAAGAACACCGATAACCCGAGATTGGAATCAATTGCGCGTAAACACGAGCGCGCAATTGTGTTTGACAGACCGCCCCACGGTCTTTATAATTCCCGTATGCCGCTTATCACCGTATCAAATTTGACATTCAGTTACGACGCTCATTCCGGCAATATCTTCGATTCCGTTTCATTTCAATTCGACACGGATTGGCGCTTGGGGTTGATCGGGCGCAACGGAGGCGGCAAGACCACGTTCCTTAAGCTGCTGACGGGTGAATATGACGACGGCGGCGGCATTTCCTCTCCCACGGACTTCAGCTATTTTCCGTTTGCCGTCTCCCGCCCTGAACGCGATACGATAGATATCGTAAATGAGATCAATCACGATTATAAATTCTGGGAATTATGCAAAGAATTGAGCCTGCTGCGAGTCGCGGAAGAAATTCTGTCCCGCCCATTTGACACGCTGAGCGGAGGAGAGCAGGCTAAAATTCTGATGGCGGCCCTGTTCTTGCGACCCAACAATTTTTTGCTTCTCGATGAACCCACCAATCACCTGGATATGGAAGGAAAAAGAGCGGTCACCGAGTACCTGCGCTCCAAAAAAGGATTTATACTCGTTTCACACGACAGAACCCTGCTGGATCAGACCGTCGATCATATCCTGTCGATCGGCGGAAATGACGTCGAGATACAACAGGGTAATTTCTCTCAGTGGCTGGAAAATAAAGAGCGGCGCGACAATTGGGAGAAATGGCAGAACTTTAAATTGAAAAAAGAGATCGAAAAGCTGAAGATCGCCGCCGACCGCGCGGCCGACTGGTCGAATAAGACGGAGGCGTCCAAAATCGGCGCGCCGGACAAGGGCTTCGTCGGCCACAAGGCCGCCAAGATGATGAAACGCTCCAAATCGCTGGAAAAACGCCGCAACGACGCAATTGAGCAAAAATCTCTCCTTCTGCGAAACACTGACGATACAGAGACGCTGAAATTATCGCCCGCCCAGTGGCACTCCGATGTGGTCGCCGAACTGTCAGACGTCGCGATAGCTTACGGTGGAAACACTATCGTGCGCGGCGTAAGCGTCGTCGTCCGCCGAAACGCCCGCTTGGCGCTCATCGGCAAAAACGGCTGCGGAAAATCCAGCCTGCTGAAACTGATGGCGGGGGGAAACATTCCCCGCACGGGCGAGATAAAATTAAACCCGATATTGAAAATATCTTACGTTCCCCAGTCCACATCCGATTTGCGCGGGGATATCTAGTCTTTCGCGCGGGACGCCGCCGTCGACATGACGCTGTTTCTGACTAACCTGCGCAAGCTCGGCGTCGAGCGGGAACAGTTCGAAAAAGGCCTGCAAGAACTCAGCGAGGGGCAAAAAAAGAAAGTCCTGATCGCGAAAAGCCTGTCGGAACAGGCGCATCTTTATATATGGGACGAGCCGTTCAATTGCGTCGATATAGCCGCCCGGATGCGGATAGAGGAATTGTTGTCGGAATGCTCTCCGACGATGGTGTTTGCCGAACACGATGAAATGTTCGTGAGTAAAATAGCGACCGGGATATTACGATTGCCGCCTGAGAGCCCGAAAAGCGTCTGACGCGGCGTTTGATAGGTAAAGAGGTTCACACGACCAACATCGGCGTTCAATCGCGCAGCGGTCGCGGTGGCCGTTTGTCCCGCAGGAAGGTTTCCCCTCGTATCCTCAGTACAAAACAAAAAACGTCTTTATGAACCCGGCGTTGATCAATTCCTCTATCATCTCAAACAACCCGACCACATAGGCGAAGTAAACGGCGTCGATCATCTCACGCCTGAAAATCCTGGTGTCGACGACATACTTGGCCGGTTCGTGAAACAACGACCATTTCGGAATGAAGCGCGGCACTTTCGACACGTAATCGCGATATAGTTTTCCGTGTATTCCCATAAGGAGCCGCTCCTCGTTCAATATCGTTACCGGATACATGACCGCAAAAAGCACGGGTATAGCGAGCGCAAGTATCACGCTTTCCGTGCACAATCCAACACCGGTTCCTCCGAGCAGGCTGAAAAAATAGAGTGGATTGCGGCATACGGAATAGGGGCCTTCGGTTATCAGCGATTCCGTCTTGCGCCCGGCAATGTATTGAGCGCACCACAGTCTTCCCACAATACCGGAGCCGACCAATATAATGCCGCAGATAATCATCATTCCCGTGAGTACGGGCATTTCGGTTTCAAATTTTTTCTTTGAAAATGTGAAAAGCAGTATATAAAAGAGACCGATGGCCTGAGAAAGCTTTGTCCTGTGCCGCGCTATAAATCCCATCCGATTTCACCTCATCGCGAAACGTTCGAGCGGCATCGTCCGCCGCCTTTGATTATAACATTGTCACCCGCCCGCTGTTTTTCCATTGGCGGGCGTTTGCGGCGGCCTGCCCGCCCGGTTGAACAGAAAAACCCCCGACAAGATGACGGCGCCTCCGATCAGCGTGCCCGAATCAGGCAGTTCGCCGGCTATCACAAAGCCCATGACCGCCGCGAGCAGCGGGGTGAGGAACATGTAGTTGCTCGCGGACGACGTGCGCGGGGCGCGTTCGATGGCGACGGACCACGCGACGTACGACAGGGCGCTCGAGAATATCCCGAGCAGAGCCGCGTAAACCAGATACTTGGCGTCGGCGCTGGCGGCCTCCTCGACGGCTTCCCTGACGAAAGCGGAGAGCATGACCGTTCCCGCGAAGATGCTGTATATCGATACCCGGAGTCCGGTGTAGGTCTTGGTCAGTTTGCGCTGAAGCAGATTGAAGACGCTCAGAAGAAAAGCGGCGAGCAGAAGCCAGAAAATGCCGGCGCCGACGCTGAAGTTTCCGTCCCTGACGTTGAGTATCATGATTCCAACGAATTCGACCGCTATGGCGAACCATTGCGCGGATACCAGCTTCTCGCCGTATAAAATCATCCCAAGCAGCGTGGTCATGATCGGCGCGGTGGCTATGATTATGCTGTTCGTCGCCGCGGTCTCCGTCATGGAACCGGTGTTCAAAGCTATCATGTAAAGAAAAAAACCGGTAGCGCCCGACGCCGCTATGAGGCCCCAGTCCTTTCTCGCCGGAGGGGAAATACTGAAAGCGCAGGCTATGGCGGCAAGGACGGCCGAAGCGATGATATAGCGCAAAAAGCCCAGAGAATACGGGGAAAAATGCCGCAGCGCCATTCGGGTCAATACATACGAGATGGACCACCCGACGACGCTTATCAGCGCGAAGATGTGAAAACTGTTTCTTTTTTCCATATTTCGTCCCCGGCCTCCGAATTGTCTCCGCCCATGCCGCCTTTGCGCGGGTTTATGGCGTTTGAGATATCATAGCCCTTTTTTCGATTTTAACACATATAACAAGAACGGGCCGGCGATAAATCAGCCTTCTTACGCGCGAAGCATCCCGCAAAACTGGTAAAAACCGTTATAATGCCGTCTTCCATTTGGGATATTATTGTTTAAAAGCGAACGAGGGGTGGCATTTAAATGCTTAAGTCGACAATTGCCGTCACTTATGAACTGGATGATATACAAGCCGGAATTTCGGAACTCGCGGACGAAACTTTGCGCGGCGTAAAGATCGGCGGGAACGCTTTCGGTCTTTTGCTGTGCGATTCCGACGCCGATCATGACGCGCTCGCGGCAGGACTGAGGCGGAGGCTCGGGATCCCCATCGTCGGATTTTCGACTACGTCCATGTTCTGCGGCAGCGAGGGGCTTT
>JAITAT010000026.1 GCA_031283975.1 Synergistaceae bacterium | reverse complement strand
TCTATTCCGCAGCTCGTCCTGAGCGCCAGTACCGCCGCCTGACGCGCGGCGCGTTCCCCCTCGATCCGTTCCCCAAATACCACCGGGGAATCGGCGGCGTTCAGCGCGTAATTGTCCAGAGACGGGGTATTTTTGAACCTTTCGCCTCCGGAGTGGCTCCACGCGGACGGGCCGAAGCCGGCGTATCCGCCGTCGTTCCAGTAGTTGAGGTTATGTCTGCTTTCGCGCCCCGGTATCGAAAAACTCGCCACCTCGTATTGGGTGTATCCGGCGCGGGGAAGCCTCCATTGCGCGTACCTGTACTGGGCGTAGCCCTCGGGGAGCGAAAAATTTCGTTTCCCGAAGGACGTGCCCGGTTCCGCCGTGAGCTGGTACACGGATATGTGGCCGGGGCCGGCCGATATGGCCTCCCGCAGGTCCGTCCCCCATGCGCGGAGAGTTTCGCCCGGCAGGCCGAACATCATGTCGAGAGATACCGAAAATCCGCCGTCAACGCACAAACGAACCGCGTTTTTCGCCTGTTCGGAGGAGTGGGCCCTTCCGAGAAACGCCAGGCGGCCGTCGTCGAAACTCTGTACGCCGAGGCTGATTCTGTTTATTCTCCAGCTCCTCCACAGAACCAAATGTTCGCGGCTCAACGAACCCGGATTCGCCTCGGCGGTCACTTCGGCGCGGCGCGAGAACGAAAAATTTTCATCGATCAACGAGATGAGCCTCTCCCACGAGCGCGGCGACAATACCGAGGGAGTCCCGCCTCCGACGTAGAGAGTGTCTATCTTCCATGCGCCATGCGCTCGGCGGCGCATTTCGCGCGCTAGGGAATCCAGGTAAAGTTCCTCGTCGCCCTCCCGCTTTACCGCGCTCGCGAACGCGCAGTAAGGGCATTTCGCCTCGCAGAAAGGGACGTGAACATATATCGATTTTGGACCGTCAAAAGTCGTCGCGGCCTTTTGATTCATTCGACAGGTTCATGAACGCCATGAAAGCTTCCTGCGGTATCGAGACACGGCCGACCTGTTTCATGCGTTTTTTGCCCTCTTTTTGCTTTTCGAGCAGTTTGCGTTTCCTCGTGATGTCGCCTCCGTAGCATTTGGCAAGGACGTCCTTGCGAAGAGCTTTCACATTGACTCTGACGATTACTTTTTTCCCGATGGCGGCCTGTATGGGAACCTCGAAGAGCTGACGGGGGATGAGTTCTTTCAGCTTGGTCACGGCGGAATGTCCCCTGTGATACGCCGCGTCCTTGTGACAGATGAAACTGAACGCGTCCACCGGCTCGTCGCGAATCAGTATGTCGATCTTCACGAGGTCGGACGGGCGGTAGCCTATGTGTTCGTAGTCCAGCGAAGCGTAGCCCCGCGTCACGGATTTCAGCCTGTCGTGAAAATCGAGAATGAATTCGGCGAGCGGCAGGTCATAGACGAGCCGCACTCTTTCCGGGGTTATGTAGTCCATGCCGGCGTGGATGCCGCGTCTTTCCTGGCAGAGTTGAATGCACGGGCCGACGTACCCGTCGGGCATAAATATGGTGACTCTGATAAAAGGCTCCAGCACTTCGTCCTGCCTTGTGACGTCCGCCGGAAAATCGGACGGTCTGCTGGACTCCACTATGCCGCCGTCGGTGAGCCTGATCCGGTACGCTACGTTGGGCGGCGTCGCGAGCAGCTCGACGCCGAACTCGCGGTACAGGCGCTCCTTGGCTATTTCCATGTGCAGCAGCCCGAGGAAGCCGCAGCGGAAACCGAAACCGAGCGCCGCGGACGATTCCGGCTCGAAGGTTATGGCGGAGTCGTTTATCTGTAATTTTTCGAGCGCCTCGCGCAGGGCGTTTATCTCCTCGCGCTCGATGGGATAGTAGCCGCAAAAGACTACGGGCTTCATCCTCTTGTAGCCAGGCAACGGGGCGGGCGCCGGATTGCGGGCGCCGGTTATGGTGTCGCCTACATTCGCGTCGGAGAGCGATTTTATCCCCGCGACGATATATCCTACCTCGCCTGGGCCGAGCGAATCGACCTGCCGCATCGTCGGGGTGAAGACGCCTACCTCCTCTACTTCGAAAACCTCGCCGGTCGCCATGAACGAAATTTCCTCCCGCGCGCCGATATGTCCGTCGACCATCCTCACGTAGCTGATGACGCCCTTGTAGTTGTCGTACACGGAATCGAATATCAGCGCCGTGAGGGGAGCGTCCCGGTCTCCCAACGGGGGGCGGATGTCGGTCACTATCCGTTCCAGTATCTCGTCCACACCCGTGCCGTCCTTTGCGCTCGCTAGCACCGCGTTCGACGCGTCGAGCCCGATGACGTCCTCTATCTCTTTGACTATGCGCTCCGGTGACGCCGAGGGCAGGTCTATCTTGTTGAACACCGGTATCAGATCGAGATTCTGCTCGACTGCGAGATAAGCGTTCGCGACTGTCTGGGCCTCAACGCCCTGGGCCGCGTCGACGACGAGTATCGCGCCCTCGCAGGCGGCGAGCGAACGCGAGACCTCGTAGTTAAAGTCGACGTGTCCCGGCGTGTCGATGAGATTCAAGATATAATCTTTGCCGTCCTTTGCCGTGTAGTTCATCCGAACCGGCACGAGCTTGATGGTGATCCCGCGCTCGCGCTCCAGTTCGAGCGTGTCCAGCATCTGCGATTTCATATTGCGGCTGTCGACGGTGTGCGTCGCCTCTATCAGCCTGTCGGCGAGCGTCGATTTTCCGTGGTCGACGTGCGCGATGATGCTGAAATTCCGTATTCTTTCCCTGTCATTGTTCATGCGTTCACCCCTGATTTCGCGGACGCGCGATGGCGTTTCGTACTTTATTATATCCCATGGGAAAAAATCAGAGTATAATGAGCGTGAAATTTAGAAAGGAGCGGGTTCCGTTGGGCACGGTCAAACGAAAAGGGTTTACATTGGTCGAGATAATGGTCGTGGTCGTTATAATAGGGATGCTCGCGGCGATTGTGGGGACTCGATTCATAGGTCACAGCGAGGCTTCGAGGGTAACGGCCGCGAAAGTACAGATAAAGAATTTCGAGCAGGCGCTGGAACTGTTTCACCTGAACAACGGTTTTTTTCCGACCACGGATCAGGGGCTAGCCGCGCTCATAACAAAGCCGTCCTTTCCCCCTGAGCCCAAAAACTATCAGAGAGGCGGGTATCTCAACGCCAAAGCCGTCCCGAAGGATCCTTGGGGCGGCGACTATCTCTATATATGTCCAGGCCGTAGCGGCGATTATGATATCATGTCCTACGGTTCCGACGGGCAGGAGGGCG
>JAITAT010000194.1 GCA_031283975.1 Synergistaceae bacterium | reverse complement strand
AAATTTTCCTGCGGCGCGTTTTCTTGTCGTCCTTGTAATATCCGAAGAGCTGCCCGCGTTCGAGCATGCCGCGCTCGGCTAGATAGAAATCGTTCAGGAATTCGCGGACGTTTTGCGGGGGGATATTTTCCGCCATGCCGATTTTACGGCGGATTTTCGAGCATACGTCTGACAGAACGCGGCCGACTTCGGGCGTCGGTTCGCGTCTCAGCAATTCCTCCAGAACTTGAAGCTCGAAAGCGCCGTAAACAGCCAATTGTTCCGTTTTAAAAGAGTATTTCGCTCCTTCCCGCTTCAGCGGCGTAGACGCGAGATCGCCGAGCAGCGTGCGTTTGGGCATCTTTATCACGATCGTACCCGCGATTATGTCTCCGGCCCGCAATCTGTCGCGGTTGAAAAACGGCAGCGCCGTAAGGAGCGCGGCCCATCCGAACGCGGCAAGGCCGCTCCATCCGTTCAGGTCCCCGAGGCCAAAAAAGAGCGACACCGGCAGGAAAAACTCCGCCTCACGCATGAGGTTCCTCGCGATAAGGGCCGCGGGCGTCAGTTCGCCGCCGCTTCCGCTCGCCACGCGTATGCCGCAGATTCTTTTGCCCGGAGTCCTGCCCTGCCACGCAAGCTCGAAATGCAAAAAATACATGTTGCGCACGATGAACATCACGAAGGATATGAACGTCAGCCCTACCGACAAATTGACGCGGGAGAAGAATACCAGCAATCCGATGAAATATATCAGCAATACCGCCAGCAGCAAAAACGTCATATCGATCACGAACGCTGCCATGCGCTCTCCCCGGCTCGCTATCTGGATGTTCAGCTCAACGCCCTCCGGACTCGTCAGCTTGCGGACCGGTCTTTTGATGCCGTCGAGCAGCTCCCCCACTCTATCGGCCGTCGTCATTCGCTCCGCCTCCGGCCAAGGTGAAATAACAAACCCACAGCAAACCGGTCACGGCCGCGAAAGCCAAACGTCCGGCCGTATTCGAGATCAACTGCCTGAATCCTCCCTCTATTATCCCCGCTATGAAAAACATCACAACACTGCCGACGGCGACGGCGGCGGCCCTGTGTCCGGCGCGCGCCAGGCTCTCAAGCCTTGATAAGCGTCCCGGAAATACGATGTTTTGAGCCAGCAGAAGACCAGCCGCCCCCATCAGAAGGATCGCCGATATCTCGGTAACCCCGTGGATCGATAACCAGCCGATGAAGTCGACCGCGAGCCCCTTGTCCGCGTGCAGAGCGACAAAGGCGCCCAGAGTAGCCCCGTTCATCGCTATCAGGATCATGGTAGGAACTCCCAACATGAAACCCAGCCCGAAGCAGAGTATCCCGACCATTGTGTTATGCCTGAAAAGGAAATTGGCGAACACCACGAACATTTCCGTAAACCCTTTCCAAGGCGCGAATATTTCGTCATTCAGAAGCTCCTCGCGCGTGCTGTCCGGCCCGCGCCCCTGGGACGCCCATTCGGGGACGAACAGGCTGAAGTCGTTGACGTCGGCCCTCACGATCATATATCCGGCGGCCGCGCTCACAAAGAGTATCAGCGCGGCGGCGATCATCTGACGCCATACGCTCCTGACGGCCGCCGGCCAGGTTCGCGTGAAGAACTCCGCCATATTGCGGAGCATGCCGGTTCTCGGGCCGTATACCACGAGGTAGGCGCGGAACGTGAGGTTTTCGAGATAGAGCAGCAGATTGCGGTCGAGCGCTATGTTCCGCGCCACGGAGAGCGACGATACCGCCGAACGGTAAAGGAGCGCGATTTCCTCCGATTCGGTATCCGACAGAACCGATATTCCCCCCTTTTCGACCCTTGTCACCATGTCGTCCAGTTTTCGCCATCCGCTCTCCCGCGCGGCGCGAAACTCGGAACTGCGCAGAGTCAATTCCCCCGCTTTTCCGTTTTGCGCTGCGCTGTGCGGCATATTTACAGAAGCCCCTTCTGTTTGATCGAGAGGTAACAGTTCAGCAAGGCGGTCGAAAGCCCCGATGACGCGACGTCCAGACAGTGAACTCCCATTCTCGAGATCCGCCCGAGCACAATCTCGCGCTCTTTGATAAAGTCGCCGGCTATCACAGCGCGCGCCGCTCCGCGAAAATCCTTTGGTTCTTCGTTTCTGAGTCTCAATAACAGAGGATCCCGCATCGTCACGAAAATCACCACATGTTTTCTCGCCATCCATTCGAGACTTTCGATCAGCAGTTCCGCCTGGATCGTATCCACAAATTCGGTGAAAAGCACCACGAGCGAACGCCTGCTGAGTCTTGAATGCAGTTCCGCGATGCCCAGCGTGAAATTGGTCTCCTCCGTCGAGTAAGAAAGTTCCGCGGCAAAACGTTGAAATCTGTTGAAGTAAAGCATTCCCCTTCCCGGCTTGACGAAATTTCTGAAACGGACGTCGAATCCGCAGCCGCCGAGGAAATCCCCGCCTCGGAGGGACACCCACCCCAAACTCAATCCGGCTCTTATCACGCGGTCGAGCTTCGGCACGCCGTCGAGCGGTTCGGTCATCAGACGCCCCGTATCGAACCCCACCACGACATGATGGTTCCGTTCACGGCGAAACTCCTTGCAGAGAAGTTTTCTATGCCGCGCCGAACTTTT
>JAITAT010000142.1 GCA_031283975.1 Synergistaceae bacterium | reverse complement strand
TACGTTATCATCTGATGATCTGAAGGAGAACCGTCATGCGAACGAAAATGCTGGCCGGCAACTGGAAAATGAACAACGGCGGGGCGGCCACGAAGGATTTTATAACTAATCTCGAAAATTGGTTTTCAAAGGATCCCGTCGGTAAAAAATCCGCCGCGGCGGTCTCGTCGAAAGCGATAGAAGTAGTGGTGGCGCCTCCTTTCACATCGATAGAGAGCGCGTGTTCCGCGAAACAGACGGACATCATCCAGATAGCCGCTCAAAATGTGTATCATAAACCCAAAGGAGCGTTTACAGGCGAAGTGTCCCTGCCCATGCTCGAAGAAGCCGGCTGCAAGTACGCGATAATAGGCCACAGCGAACGGAGGCACGTATTCGGGGAATCGAACGAGGATCTCGAAAAAAAACTCATAGCGACGCTCGAATCGCGCGTGCTTCCGATATTCTGCGTGGGGGAACTGCTGGAAGAACGTGAGTCCGGCAATATGAAAAAAGTGCTTGACACTCAGCTCGAATCCGCATGGAGGTCACTGACGAGCGACGTCGTCGCCGACATGGTGGTGATAGCCTACGAACCTGTGTGGGCGATAGGAACGGGCCAGACCGCGTCCGACGACGACGCGGAGGACGCATGCGACTATATAAGGACACTCGCTTACGAGAAATTCGGCGTAACTTCGAGCGATTCCCTGAGAATACTTTACGGAGGTTCGGTCAAGCCGGAAAACAGCGCGTCGCTTCTGGCGCAAAGGGACATAGACGGGCTGCTCATAGGCGGCGCGTCGCTCGACGCGGATTCGTTCGAGAAGATAATAGCGTCCGCTCTTTAGAGTCATTCTCGAGACAAAAAACCTCGGGCGCTGCCCGAACCCGGCAGGGAGCAAGTTCCCTGCACTCTCTTCATAATTTTTTCTTTCACCCTTCGGGCGAAAGAAAATATTTATAAAAGGGGTCCGGGGAACTGGTTCCCCGGCGGGGTTTGGGGCAAAGTTTCAATGGTTTGCCTGCAAATTTGGGTTAAAAACTTCCCCTTGACGGTGGGGAAGCCCGTTGTTACAATTGACCCGTGATTACGTTACCGGATTCTTTCAGTCAGCCTGAGTATCAACTCAAGCAACTGGAGAACCACAGCAACGAGAGGAGCGAGGGATTTCACCCACGAGAAGGTGTCTCGCTCCTCTTTCTTGTTGGCTGAGGTACGATGATTCAATCGAATCACCTCCCTCCCAGAGGATAAAGAACCTTCGCGCAACTCCACCAGTGTCACAGGCCCCGTCGCGGATTATTATAGCATTTAATTCTGTTGGAAAGTTCTTATCAGTCTCTATTTGACATAAGATTTATTATAAGACATTTTTAACGGTCATGAATTGAGCGTGAAATGCTCGATATTCATGACCGTCTTTTGTTTTTCAGTCTTGGTTTTCGAACCTTATGGACGGCGCGTCGCCCCATAATCTTTCGAGTTTGTAGAAATCTCTTCCGGTCTTGCTGAATATATGGATTACGGCGCCTCCGGCGTCGACGAGTTTCCAGCGGGTGCTTTCCGCTCCTTCGACTTTGTAACCCAGCTTCATTTTATCGAGAGTTTCCGTAGCCGCGTCAAGCAGCGCCCGCGCGTTTATCTCGGATAACGCCGTCGCTATTATGAACGCATCGGTGAAACCGGACACCGAGCGCAAATCGACAAAGTCGAGATCGAAAGCGTGTTTTCCCCTCAGCGCCTCAATTACCGGCATATATTCCTCCGCGAATTGCGTGACTTCATCGGGCATACATAATCGTTCTCCTTATAAATATATATTTCATTTATATTTTATTGCATCTGCGTGTAACTGTTTTCGAGCCTCCGTAATAGAGACTCGTAATCGTGCCCAACTATCAGCGACGGGTAGGACGCCTGATTATTGGTTCTCGTGAGTGAGGAACTTATCCCGCACAACTGTGAAAGCAGTCTCGCCGTCGCGCGATCGTTTTCGGACGGTTTTTCCGGGTATATTATATTGCTCGACCTGTAGTCGAAATGCTTGGCGTTACCTACGTGGGCCACTTCCACTCCCATCTTCTGGAGGTGCGACGCCACCGACTGCCCTACCCCGCTTTTTCCCGTTCCGTTCAGAACCGCCACCGCTTCGGGAATACTCGCCACAATCTGCGATATATCAAGCGGCGAGGGCAGAGCTTCCGCCGCCTCTGCGGCTTGGGCCCGAGTCTCCGCGGGTTTCACTCCGTCGGGGTGATCCGGAGAGTAGTCGTCCGCGACCGTGACCGCGGTAAGCTGGCTGCGCGCTTTCTTCGTCATCTCTTTTAACTGTTCTGTGTTCGCCGTCAGAAAAGGCTCCACTTCGCTGCGGTCACACACCCAATAGCTAAGATTGTCGATTATCGAGGCTACCCCCGGAAGCATCATGAAAAAGATTTTGTCGGTTTCCTTGTCGAGTTTCCGCACGAAATAACCGAGCTGCAAAATGGTGCTGGGCTGGAGATCCGTCACGATGGTGTTTTTAATCTCGTCGATTATCGATGTGAAGCGCAGCAAATTCTCGGATTCATACATCCTGTGCAGCAGAGCTTTCATGAACTGCTGCTGGCGCTGAACCCGCCCTATGTCGCCGAGCGCGTCCTTGCGGAAGCGGACGTATTTCAAGGCGGTCTCGCCGTTCATGCGCTGTTTGCCCGCGGGAATATTTATGTCCAGGTGCCCTCTCACGTCCTTGTACTTCATGGCCTTGCCCACGAATATGTCCACGCCGCCGACCATATCGACGAGTTTCGGAAAATTATCGTAGTCTATTTTGACGTAATACGATATCGGAACGCCAAGAAAGCGTTCCAATGTCGCGCGGACCAACTCGGTTCTGCCGTAAGCGTAGGCGTGATTTATTTTTTGGCTGCCGTAACCCGGTATCAGCATTCGCGTGTCGCGCGGTATGGAGAGAACCCTTATATTCTCGTTATCGATGTCGAGCGTGGCCAGCAATATGGTATCGGAGCGCTTCGACCCTTCGACATTGTCCTCGCCGAGAACCAGTATGTTGATCCTGCCCGCTATGTCGAGTTTTTGCGGCGCGGGCTCCGCGTCCTGCGACGAAACAGCCGGTTCCTCGATATGCGGTCTGACCGGAGGCTCTATCTGTTTGAATCTGTAACGCACCCCCACCCCGAATGAGAACGAGGCCAAAAGCAAAAACACCAGGATATTTTTCCATTTGAACATTGTTATTTTTTACGCCTCCGCGCCGGAGTAAAGTTTTTTCTCCATTATGTACCTCCAAACAGGATCCGGGGTCATATACCGGGCGCACCCGCCTTCGCGCACATGCCGCCTTATCGCCGTAGCCGATATGTCTATCAGGTCCGTATCCAATATGAGCAAAGAGTCCTGTATGATATCGTCCAACTCTCTTATTTTATCACGAATATAGCCCGGTCTCGCAACTGTCACAACGGTGCAAAGCGATAATATTTCGCGCGGTTCGTGCCAGTTGGGAATGTCGAGCGCGGCGTCGAGCCCCGTGATGAGGAAAAGATCGGCGTTTGGGTGCCTGCGGGTCAGTTCCTTCAGTGTGTCGGAGGTATAGCTTGCCCCGGTTCTGTCCGTTTCAATCCTGGATATCTCGAAATGCCGGTTGTCTTTTATGGCCAGCGCGGTCATCGCGCAGCGATCTTCCGCCGATGCCATAGAGGCGTAACTCTTGTGCGGCGAATTCCCGGATGGAACGAATATGACCCGGTTCAGCGACAAAGCGCCGAGCGCTTGCTGAGCGGCAAAGAGATGACCGTAGTGTATGGGGTCGAAAGTCCCTCCCATTATGCCTAATTTTTCCCGGCCGGCTTGAAAATTATCCTCCGAAATCGTCATTGTCCGGGTAGAAATCGAAACTCGAATGGCCTATCGACACCGACGAACCCGCCGCCGCTCCGGCGGCCTCCAGCAACTCTTCGACCCTGTACTTTCTCAGCAATCGAGTGAAACGCGCCGTGTTCTCGCTCTGCGAAAAATCGTACCGCTCCGCCGCTTGTTCCAACTGCGGACAGATTACCCGGAAAGCTCCGCCGGGAGTCGGCACTATCTGTATTTTGCGTTTAGTCCCGCTTTGCGGCAGATCCTGCATCCCGAGAACCCGCACGTCGGAGAAAATGCGAACCTCCCCTTTTGGACGCGGGTGTTCGCGCGAAAAATCTATAACACGTTTTGTAAGTTCGGGAATATTTTCTTCAGTGAGAGCGCTCGTTACCATAAACTCCATTCCGAGCCCCGAAAAAAAACCGGCGAGCGCTCCGGATTTTTCAGGCAAATCCTCGCACAGATCGGATTTATTCCCCACTATTATGCAGGGACGGCTTCCAAGTTCGGGATCGTACCGTTCCATCTCCGACCTTACGACGCGCCAGTCGTCCTCTACGATCTCGGCGCTCCCCGACGACAGATCGAGTACATGCAGCAGCATGCGCGTCCTTTCGATATGCCGCAAAAACGATATGCCGAGTCCTTTGTCCTGACTCGCCCCTTCTATGAGACCCGGGATGTCGGCCATAACGACTGAATCAATATCGGTGGAAATAACTCCCAAATTGGGCGAAAGCGTTGTGAAAGGATAATCCGCTATTTTTGGCGCGGCGTTCGATACCGCCGCGAGAATGCTGGACTTTCCCGCGTTTGGCAGCCCTATCAGGCCTATGTCCGCTATGAGCCTCAGTTCCAGACGCAACGGGCGTTCCTCGCCGCGCTCCCCTTTTTCCGAAAAACGCGGCGCCCTGCGCAGAGAACTCGCGAATACCTTGTTGCCGCGCCCTCCCCTGCCGCCCATCGCCGCTACGCATACATCGCCGGCCTCCACAAGGTCGGCTATTCCCTCTTTGCTTTCGGCGTCAAAAACGAGCGTGCCGCACGGAACCGGAATGATCACGGACTCCCCCGCCCTTCCGTTGCGGGAATTTCCCTCTCCGTGGTTTCCGTTTTTCGCGACAAAGCGTTTCCTATGCTCCAAATCCGCGAGGCTTTGAAGGTTCGTGACGGCCTTGAGGACGATATCTCCGCCGCGTCCGCCGTTTCCTCCGTCCGGCCCGCCGTTTGGGCGGAATTTTTCGCGGAGAAAACTCATGCAACCGCTTCCTCCGTCGCCGGCTCTGACCGAAATCGTTATTTCATCGATAAATTTCATAATTGTCAGCACATCCAAAATCATGAACTCCGCCCATACTCGCATGGGAACAAGCTTCCTCGGCCCTCTCGAATTTCATGAAGGGGCCGGGGGAACCGCTCCCCTCGCGGGGTTTGGGGCGGAACTCCACGGTTTTATTCCCGTGATCCGGCGGGCTTTATATCACGCCAGAGCCTCTTCTTGGAGGATGGTGACAAACTTGCGGTTCGATTTCGTGACGAAAGAGACCTTCCCTCCAGCCAGCGCGAAGAGAGTATCGTCTTTGCCCCTTCCGACGTTGCGTCCGGGGTGATATTTCGTGCCCCGCTGACGGACTATTATGGTGCCGGCCGTGACGAGCGAACCGTCGCCCCGTTTAATTCCGAGATACTGCGGATTGCTGTCTCTGCCGTTCGAACTGCTGCCCTGGCCTTTTTTATGAGCGAAGAACTGAATGTCGAATATAAATTTCATGCCTGTCTGTCCTCCTGATTGATCTCACGATATTTTATACGGTCCGAATATGAATCCGCCAACGCCTTGAGTGACGCCGCTATCGTCCGTGCCAGCACCTTGACTTCGGGTACGGCGGGATCCCATTCAAAACTCATCTCCGGTTTATTCCGGTCGATATTTTTTTTCACGCCGCCGAGTTCGAGTATTTCTTCGAGCCCTACCCAGAGCGCCAGCATCAACGTAGATACGGAAGCGCAGACGATGTTTTTTCCGTTGGGAACCAGCCCCGCGTGTCCTTCGGAGGAAATGGAATAAATTCCCTCTTTCGAATACCTGACCGTTATCAGAACAGGGCCGCGTTTAGCCGTTTATCGCTTCCACCTTTAGTTCCGTATACCGCTGTCTGTGCCCGCGGAACCTGCGGTAGTTCTTTTTGCGGCGGTACTTGAACACTATCACTTTGTCCTCTTTGCCGTGTTTGACGACGGTGGCTTTCACCGAGGCCCCCTCCACCAACGGAGTACCCGTCACAGTCCCGTCGTCCTTCCCAAGGAGCAGCACCTTCGTTATATCGACACTGCTTCCCGGCTCCGCGTCTATTTTCTCCACTCTTATCACATCGCCGCCGGAAACACGATACTGTTTCCCCCCGGTTTCAATCAATGCGTACATTGCGATTCCCTCCTCCGCTGCCGTTCGGGCGCCGTTTTTACGATCTTTGTATACCCGCCGCAAGCGATTCTGCAAAAGCCAAATTATTTTACGCGCTCAACGCGGCCGCGTCAATGGCGGTTTCAAAAACAATCATTCTGCCTATTCATTTGATTTTCGTCTCTGTATTGCCGTATACGCATGTGATCGGCTCCGTTTTGTATAACGCGGCCGCGGAATAATTTTCGCCCGTTTGTAGGGGCGCGCATTGCGCGTCCGCAGGCATCCCCAATAATTAAGAGTAGGTGGTTATGGTCAGGCATAATGACATATTTGCC